>JAIPAP010000035.1 GCA_021740045.1 Bacteroidales bacterium | reverse complement strand
CTCTCTACTTCACCACCACCATCTTCTTTACACCGGCCTTCTTACCATTGATTTCGAGGGTGTAATAGTAAACCCCGGAAGCCAGGTCATCTGCGCTGATTTCCAGGCGGTGTTTTCCTTTGGGCATGTAGCTGTTGGTGAAGTTGTATTTTAGGATGCCCATGTTGTTGAATACCTTAACGGCAACTGTCGCCGGTTTTTCCAGCTTAAAGTAAATGGTAGTTTTATTGGAGAATGGGTTGGGGCGGTTTTGCAGGAGCTTGCCGGCCTGCAATCCTTCCATATTCTCCAGGCCGGGTTCTTCGCCTTGTTTCTCACCCGGCAGAAGTGACAGCAGGTAATCGCGCTTTGCAAAGAACTGGTCTTTGGAGTATGGAACATGTTGTTGCAAATTGCCCGTATAGGATTTCTCGCCGCCGTTTTCCATTAACAAGTAAAGATAGCCAAGATCGATGATGGCAAACACACTGTCTTCAAAAGATTCCGGGTATTGGATGTGGTATTCGTACCAAGCTATGGCCGGTTGCCAGTTTTCCAGTTCCACATCACACTTGTTAGCCAGGAAGTCGCCTACACGTTGCAGTGTAGTATCGCCCTGTATGGTTTCATTGGTGGTGTAGTACTGTTTAAGGCTTGTGTAATCATCGCCCACAAATTGCTCCAAACGGAAGAGTTCTTTCAAGGCTTCCTGGGCATATAAGGTAGTAGGGTATTCACTCACCACCTGGAGGAACTTGGTTTTTGCCTGGGTGTAATTGCTTTGCTCAAATAAGCTGAGCGCTTCTGCGAATAATGATTGTTCGGTACTTTGATTTTTTACTCCTGGAGGGCACCAGGTAGGTTGATAATCCCATAGACTTGAATCCTGGGGATAAAAATCTTCCCAGAAATCGAAATTATTACCCCAGCAGTTATGTTCCACATCCCTGGTTGAGGGTGTAATACCAGAACCTACATTAAAATAAACAAGTGGATCATTTGGATTACCCTGATTGTCTTCGTCTATGATCACGTTATAAGCAAACTTTCTTGGGAAACTATACCGGGAAGCATAAATCTCATATCGTCCATTATCATAAATGTACTGGGTTTCCGACGGTGAACCGGCAAATTTATTACCATAAAAATCCACACTGCTCCTGTTGTTAAATCTCACACCATATTCGTTTGAATATACTTTGTTCAAGGTAACGTCAACCGTTGAGCTATAAACCATGATTCCGTAGTTAGCACAATTAGTTATATCATTACCTGCCAACTTTTGAGTTCCCGCTGTGCCTCCACCAGCATTAACAACCTGAATCCCGTTGTAATACCCATTAACAGTATTATTTTCAATGAAATAATCATCATAATCATTTACATCAATTCCATTAATGGTATCGGAATAGGAACTGATAAAATTATTGTCACGTATGGTAGCTACTCTGTCTGTAGGGGCATCGTCAATTTCAGCGTACAGCCTTGAATCCTCAAAATAACTATAAGTTACGTTAAGGGACCCATTATAGGAATTGATGGTATAACAATCCGTAAGATCCGTGTTGTCAAAGGAAAGGCTGTCACCATAATGATGCAGGCGGGTGTATTCAAATGTTGAATTTGTGAATGTGGTTGTAGCTGTAGTGTTCATAAGATATAATCCATCAAAATAACCACTATCCCCAAGACGGGAGAATTTTACGTTACTGCCTATCTGAATGGTACCATTCACAGTTATTTTATTATCAGTATTTCCGTAAAAATCAGCACCATCCTCAATAACAAGGGTCGCACCCTGATCTATCATCAGTTTTCCATCTTCTTTCAGGTTAAACACGCCATTGTTCGGAATTGTCACTGTAGCTCCGTTGGTAATTGTAATTTCCTTGGAAATTTCAACGGAGGCGGGTAATTCTACATCCTGGGTAATTTGGTAGCCCTCAGCCATAACGTTGAGTGCGGGATCACCAAAATAATTAAATGCAAATACATTATTATGACCTGACACGTTTGCTTTGGCAAACAAAATATATTCCCCGGCAATATAAGCTTCTGCCTCAAAAATACCGTAAGGTATTAACTCTTGAAAATATTCAGGGGGATTATTTATTGGTTCGTCACCTGCATAATTTAGAAACGTTGTTCTGCCAGATCCTAAATATCCTGTGAATCCTTTATTATCGGAATAGGTAGTCAATGCTTCTGCAACACAATCTGAATTACCATCAAGCCAACCTGTCATACAAGCAAATGCATTAACAACAGGGGACTTGTGATTATTGGTTAAATTGTTTTCAAAATCAGATATATGTATTGTGCCATCATCCAGATACCAGCCATATTTTCCTCCATGACCCATGTATGTAAATAAAGAAGTTCCATCATTAAGAACATCATAAGTATTTTGAATAGCGTTTGGAAATTCATCATTTATTTTATGGACTGTAAAACCGGATGAAGCTACTTCCTCCCAATAGTCAAGATAGAGGTTGTGGTAACCGCTACTACCTAATTCATAAACAAGTACTCCTGCCTCTTTCCGCCATCCATCAAAGGTCCGTTCTGTTTCATAAAATATGGTTTTATCGATGATATTGTGAAGTTCGGTAAGGCCATTTTGAAGGTTATTATCCACACAAAACCGGCCTATGAATAATTCTCCAACATCATCGTAATTACCATTAATACTTGTTAAACAGCTAAAATAGTAGTCAGAGGGATATGGATCATTGTTCCATGAATCTCCGGGATTTGGATCATATGATGATGGCATACCGAGGTTTGTTTGATATTCCGAATCCCCCACTAACAAAACATAGGCGAGCCGGTCATCATAAGTATTCGATGCATTTGCCCCTTCGTAAATGTATTTTATACATGTTCGGATACGTTGTTCTTTCTTATATTCGGGATTAGGATATCCTTCATAATAAAATCCTAGTTCATCAGAAATTACATTATCAGCATTTAAAATGGCTACATCAAAACCGTTGTAACATGCCCTGTGATTGGCTATGCGTAATACTTCCGAGCCGGGATTATTGGGCTCGAAAAACGGATCGGCACAAATAATCAGGTAATCGGCCTCTATGTTATAAGCCTCGGAGGGGTCAGTAAGTGTAATCCATCGTACAGTTCCATTACCCTGGACATTATCGTTTATAAGGGCTGAAATACCGCTGGAGGTATAGTTGAGCATGGTATTGGCGGCTACGTTGTTAAAGATTCCGGTGTTTTCATTCACATCAGAGGTAGAATTTACAAATTGCAGCGAAACCTCGTAGTTTATATTTACATTTAACTGACCTGTAACCGGATTGAATTGTAGGGGGTACAATTCCACCTCGGCATATTTTTGTCCCCGGAGATACCCGGTGGAAACAATTTCTGCATTCACTCCGGGCATATACGTATTCAATGAATATACCGAATCGTCTTTGGCAAAGACCTCTTCCACATATACGGCACTATCGGGAGTTTGCACCTCATTATAATCCGGTGCCGGATAAACAGTGTAATTTGAAAAGCTTGTGTCCCCGGTGATACTGGCACTAAATATAATGCTGTCACATTCGGGAATAGCAATTAATTTCCTGATGATTGGCAGTTCAGGTTCTCCTGTTTCACGGGATTTCTCTGCTCCCGGCATGTTGATCCGTTGATAGATAACACTATCTTCGGTAAGATCTCGTTTGTACATTCCGCAAACTTCCACATCAAATTCAACTGCTTGATTGGTGGATTGAATTACGTTAAAAATGGGGGATTCCTGCTCGGATACGGTGAAGTCAACCCATGTTTGGGCTAAAGCCATACTGCTGAAAAAGCAGCATACCATTAAACTGGCAATTGTTTTTTTCATAATTAATTAAATTTTAATTGGTTAATAATAGTTTATTGGTTGGGGTATGAATTTGATCATATTGGACATTATACAGATAAATACCATTGGGTAGGGGTTTTCCTTCATTGTCGCAACCTTTCCAGGTTTGTGAGGTTTTATCTTTAATGTTAAATCGCCTGATTAGCTTTCCCTGAATATTGTAGATATTTAGCAGAGGATCATCACAATTCCTGGGCAGTTGGAATGATATGGTGGTTTTATGGGAAAATGGATTGGGGTAGGCGGAAACCGGTGTATTTTGTATTACGCTCTCCGGTGCTGAAACATAAGTTGAATCCAACTCGTGAAAGTAGGTGGTAAATGTTTTGCCATAATCACTGCTATAATCAATATATATCATCGAATGTGTCACTGTCGAATCAAATCTTATTCTTTTTACATAGAAAGAACCGGGTTCTCTTCCTGCTGTGTATTGCACACCCCAGATATACAAATTAATATATTCAGATTTATACTGCTGAGTCCAGGTGTAACCTGAATCGGTGCTATGGAAGATTTTGTAATGGGCTTGTGGCCACCAGGATACCAGGTATAATTCTCCGGGTTGAGTTCCCCGGGAGATTTCCGGGTATTTTCCTGAGATTTGCCAGAATGCTACGCTGCTATCAATGGGTATTTCTGTGAACGTTTCACCATAATCAAAAGTATGATCTAAATACAGTCCTTCGCCAATATTGCCATTTATACCGTAGAATTCCCCTTCGTAATAACCTAATTCCCGGATCGGACAGTTTATTGGGTCTGTTTTAACAGAAAATGTGTTACCGAAATCATCACTTTCTGACAACTCCGCTCCATTTATCCGGTATATTTTACCGGCAATTTGTCCGCTTAAATATTGTCCAGGAGAATTTTCTCTATAGTTCCAACTTGTTCCGTAATCATAACTGCCCCAAAGTTCGTAATCACCCCAGTTATACAATACACCCGGCGCAGCATCGCCCAGTACTTTTACAATCTTCATCTCCCCTGGTGGAGGTGGATCCGTATTTTCATGCTGAATTGAAAAGCTTTCTCCATGGTTGGTAGATCGGAGGATAATAAAATAAACTAATCCTTGTTGATTATCACCATACCAGCCATTGGATACGTAGATTTCACCAGGTTCGGCACCTCTTGTGATTTGGGCTTGTGCAGCATGGCTTATAATGCAAAATAAAATGAGGGTTAAGATGAGTTTTCTCATGGGATTAATTTTTTAGTTTATATGCTTTCTATTGTTTGTCAACATAGGTTATCATTAATATTAATTGCCAATTATTTGCATGGGAGCTGTTTTTTCATATACCGATCAAAGGCTTGCTAAACAAGTGGTAGTGAGTTTAGTCATGGCCTTTTCTATTTGTAGCGTTATTGTAAAGGTAATACATTTTATCAAAAATTTTATACAGGAATAAATATTTTTAATGATTTTAAATTATATTAGAAAAATTATCTGGCTCCTTACATACGGCGGATAAATAGTTGGTATGTACGCTAGCGATAAGGTAAGAATATCCAGCAACTTCCACCAAGGAGGTTGCTGGATCAAATTTGTTTCAATCATAGTAAGTTATACATTAGCCAAGGCTACCTCACCACCACCATCTTTTTCACACCGGCTTTTTTACCATTGATTTCGAGGGTGTAGTAGTAAACACCGGAAGCCAGGTCATCAGCGCTGATGTTCAGGCTGTGTTTTCCTTTGGACATGTAGCTGTTGGTTTAATACTTTAGTAGGGAAGATTGTATTTGAATAAATATTGACAAAAAGTTAATATTTGATTAATTTAACCGATTGGTGGATTATTCCGTTTACCTTCAGGTAGACGATATAGGCGCCGGGCTTGCATGGTTTTGCGGCCTTATCAAGCCCGCGCCATTTTAGGGTATGTTTACCTCCTTTCTTCTTACTTCTGATTATTGTTTTAATTAATTTTCCCTGAATAGAATAAACAGAAATTTCCACATCTGCATGATGCTTTAATTTGAATTCTATTGTTAAATCATCTTTAAATGGGTTGGGATAACACTTAAATTCATTTTTATATTGGGATAAAGTTTGGTTTGTACTGGTTATTGGATCATTCACAAAACTACCTTCTCCGTCATTGAATTTAATATTGAGATTAGAAGGTAAAAATGTATGGAAGTACCTAACAGTTACAATATCATTATATCCATTACCGTCCATATCTGCTGAAGCTGATTTCCTGGCATCCTCCCAATAGGTTGGGATGTTAACTGTTTGTGCTTCAGTGATATTAAATGAATCTTTATTGTAAATGAGTTTTAAAGGACCTTTTGATGGAGTAAATAATAAATCTGGTAATGAATCATTATTAAAATCAGAGGTAATAAATGTATTAGTGTATAATCCTGAAGGTTGGTAGTAATGAATGTTAAAGTTTCCCGGTTCATTATTGATGTTCTCGGCTATTTCCATTTCAAATCCACCCAGCCAAGTTGCACTTACCAGATCATTATCACCATCCAGGTCAAAATCGATAATTTCAAGCGAATGCTCTGTATGTTCATACTGGTGTTTAACGAAGCCGGTGTCGTAACTATAGTAAATAGCAACAGCTGCACCACCTATAATAATATCATCCCGGCCATTCCCATCCATATCTCCACAAGTTATATCGAATGCCGGATAAAGGTCAGAATATACGATTGGGCTTTCAAAACCTCCATTACCGTCATTATAGCATATAGCCCAAAAAAAATCAACATGGGAAAAGTAAACAATATCTTCATGCCCATCTCCATTAATATCACCGTGATCAATATTAAAAATGGTTGATGATGTATTCAAACTGTAATCGGAATACTCGCTGAAATTCCCGTTACCATCATTATAATGGACTCTTATATTTTTGGTATCATCGTTTTCATAAATATTAATCAAATCAGAATGCTCATCATCATTTACCCTTATAGCAAAAACATTAATTCCTCTACCAATATAATCATAGGTGTTTTCAATTTCGAATATACCGCTATTGTTTAGATTATCCATGATGGTAATGGCCGTATTGTCAGATGAACCTGATCCGTGTCCCACAATTATTTCATTTCCACCATCACTGTCAATGTCATTAAGACATACAGACTTTGCTTTTATAGCAATACTATACTCACTTCTTGTATCCGCATAAAACGATAACATTAACAGGCCGGCTAATATTAAAAGTATTTTTCTCATTATGGTAGAAGTTTTTTAATCCTGTATCAACAAAACAGCTATTCCCTTATTATTCAATTAATTACTTTAAAAATGATCCGTTGACGTCGAATAGTGATGATGTTAGTTAAGCGAGCTCAATAAAGCAAATGTAAATTATACCTATTAATACATCTCAAAATTAGTGAAAAGTTTAAGTTAAATTTGCTAAAATTTCCAATTTATAAGCTGTTTAAATAATACTGCCCCTTCAATAATTGATGCTCCAAGCTTCCCATATTTTATGCTTTAGCTTTATACCAAAGTTTTCCATACTTTGAAATAAACAAAATCATTTATAACTTTACTATACTCTTTTGATACAATGGCATATATTATTTAACAAAAATAGTTGCTTTTTTCTTGCTCATCAACTATTTTTATTCCATCAAAAACCAATACAGCATTATTATGAAATCCATGTATTTATTATTTTTCGTACTATTGCCCGCAACGCTATTCTCCCAAACCGCACAAATCGTTCTTACGTTTGAAGGAGAACAAGCCGGCAATGGCAATTACCTTGCCCTCGACAGTGTGTATGTGGTAAACATACATAAAGAATGCGATACCACCGTTTATGGTGCATCCCCGGAACTACTTCTTGAATATCCCGTTGGGGTCAATGAGAATGAGTACGCTAACAGGATTGACATCATGACAATTAGTCCCAATCCATTCAGCGGTTCAACTACTATAACCGTATATGCTCCAAATAAAAACTGGTTGGTGTTAACCATATCCGCTATGAATGGAAACCGGTTAGCACATTACAAAACAAAGCACCCGGCAGGTATACATCAGTTTAAGATCATGTCAGGCAATTATACAACATTGCTTCTAACAGTTAGTAACGGCTATAAAAAGCATACCAAGAAGCTGATTAACCTTACAAAACAAGGAGGTCAAAAGGCAAAGATCCAATACACCGGGTTAATTTCACGGGTAAATTCCACAGCAAAACATGGGTTGTCGGATAGCGCATTTCATTTCAGGCCTGGTGACTCTCTTATGATGCAGGCTTTTGCCACCGGCTATAACGACACCATCCTGTTTGATGAACCGCATGAAGATAAAACATACACTTGCATTCTCTCCAATAATGAGCCGCCGGAACCTCCTTATAACCCGTTCCCTGAGCATAACGCGCAAAATGTGGATCCGGAAACCACTCTTCATTGGAGCTGTGCCGACCCGGAGGAGAATTCATTGGTTTATGATGTTTATCTGGATACTGTGCAACCTCCGCAGCAAGTTGCAGCCGGTATACCTGATACTGTATTTCAACCGGATACTTTAACCAGTGAGAAAACGTATTATTGGAAAGTTGATGCACATGATCAAACGGGCAATATAACAACAGGACCTTTATGGTCTTTTACTACTTCCCCTTCATGGCAGTGTGGTGACTCATTGTATGATCTCAGAAATGAGAAGGTTTATGCAACAGTTCAAATCGGTGAACAATGCTGGATGGCCGAAAACCTGAACTACGGCACCCGTATAGATGGTGGAGTTCCTATGACCGATAACGATACTGTAGAGAAGTATTGTTATAATAACCTTGAAAACAAATGTGATGAGACGGGTGCCTTTTATCAATGGGATGAGGTTGTGCAATATACACTGGATACCGCTACCCAAGGGGTATGTCCCCAGGGCTGGCATGTACCTACTGATCATGAATGGAAGGTACTTGAAGGGACTGTGGATAGCCAATATGGCGTAGGTCATTGGATTTGGAATGATCTTGGAGACCGGGGCTTTGATGCTGGTTATCATTTAAAAGCTACATATAGCTGGGGTGATGGATACAATGGTGATGATCTATATGAATTCAAGGCATTATCTACCGGCCTTATCTCATTAGGCGGAAATTCAGGGGGCGAGGGAATGCAAGCTGGTTTCTGGACATCCTCTTACTTTAATCCTTCAAGCCAACCTTGGTACCGAGAAATCTTTAATTTTCTTGATGGTATAACAAGATATCCTATTGACAGAGAATATGGCTATTCCGTAAGGTGTATAAAAGATGATACCGATTAGAAATGCAGTTTGTGAATTTGGAGGCTATACCCGATATAAGTAAATTGACAAGGAGAATCATTAAAGCTACTATTTAAACAGCAAAGAAAAATATGAATTGCTATACCAAATAGCACTTCCATTTTGTTATGTTGTTTTCAGAAGCAAAGAATTTTAATCATCTGCCGGGCTTTTGTTTATTTATTAGCTCTTTATATTCTTCAATCCATTCCCCCTAATCCGGGTACACCAGCGTATCCCCGGTATACATTTTCACAAGGTAACCTTCTTTTGGCTGCATGTCGCCTATATTGTTAACCCATTCATTGCCGATGAGCATAAGCATTTCTCCCTCGCTGTTTCTTACAAATTCGAGGCTGTATAAAACTTCATAAAAAGCCTGCATGGCATTCATGGGCTGGCCGGGAAGGAAGCTGATGAATTGATAGCCTTCTTCCAGGGCTATAGGCGTTTGGGGATCGATGTAGGTGCCCACTATATCGAAATTGGCGGTGTCATTCAAGTAGAACAGGTAACCTTCGGTAGTTTGCCAGTCACCGATCCCGTTGACCCATTCATCGCCAACTTTTTGGAGCATTTCTCCCTGGGAGTTTCGTACAAAACCCAATTCGCCATTCATTATGGTATCGAGGATTGAAGTCATATTGGGATCAAAGGGAAGTATTCTGCTTGAATGAAAATGGTATCCAGGAAGTGATAAATAATTCTGAATTTTTATGGTAGGGTATTCAAAAAAGTCATACATCCCATCATGAAAATATATATATAAATTAGGAATTATTTCTAACTTATCTATTAACACAACTAAATCGTTGTATCCATTTCCTTCCATATCCCCACCATATATTGAAGGACCACCACCATGGGTCTCGATTTCAAACTCAATTGGTTCAGATAGTTCATACGATCCTAAATTTCTATAGATACGAATAGGATCAGAAGAGAATATTAATTCGGGTAGGGAATCTCCATTCAAATCAGAGCAACTCAATTGACCACTAAATTCTTCAAATTGATAATAATGAATTTCTAGATTCTGCCCCCCTTTGTTTTCAAATATACCTAATCTTTGGGTTAAGAACCATCTTTGGCATATAATATCATTATCTCCGTCATTATCAAAGTCCATTATATAGAATTCTCGAAACATAAAAGCATACTCCTGCCATTCAAAACCACTTTCATAACTAAAAAAAACATTGGTATAAAATCCCCCCACAACAATATCATCCCTTCCATCACCATTTATATCTCCACATGCCACACCAGTTAGGGGTGTTCCTAGTTGATAATATTCTGGTTCTGTAAATCCTCCGTTTCCATCATTATATAAAATACCCCAAATCTGATCGTCTTGAGAAATAATCACTATATCTTGTAATCCATCGCCATTTATATCTCCATTGGCTATATCCGTCATTCGTGCTTCATTATTTAGATCGAAATGTTCATATTCATTGAAGTTACCTTCTCCATCATTAAAATATACTCTTATTTTTGAATTATGTGTGGTAATTATATCATTGTAATTATCGCTATTTACAGGCATTGTTAGAATTCCAATAGTTAGATGATCAAAGGTTTTTTCATTCTTAATTATAAAATCCCCATATCCTGTATTTTCAACAATTGTTATGGCCACATTTTCGGAGGTATAAAACTTGTCTTTAAATAGTGTACCATGTTCAATTACAATATCATTATCTCCATCCAATTCTATATCGGTGATTCTCATTGAATTAGCATGGATGGATAAAAAATACTCACTCCTATATAATTTTTTACTAGCTATTAACACGAACGAAGATAATAACACTATAAAAAGAATTTTGCTTTTCAATTTCATATAATAGCTTTTATTTATCTGAACATTAATCAAATACCTTCATATTTCATACATCTTACAGGAAAGCTAGCTTCCTTTGACCAATTATAACGTGCAATGATGTCTTTAGTGGAAGTAAAGTGCCTCATCCATGATGTATAAGGGCCATCTTCATTTGAAGTCCATAGACAAGTTCCATTATGAACGTCTATAAAAAATCCTCCTTCAAGCTTGTAGCCTGAGGGTAAAAGTGTAAATCCATACAAGTCTGTTCCTGATCCCGAATCCCAACCGGAGGTAGATTTAAGATTCTTTCCAGCATCAAATCCCCGCCAGCCAAATGTATCCCAAATCGGATCACCTACACCATACAGGCTATCAACTGAACCTTCAAGGATCTTCCATTCATCATCAATTGGGATGTGCCATCCGCCATTACCCGGACATATTCCAACTACACCAGGTTCAACAACGTATTGCATCATTTCGTCCCATTGATAAAGCCCGCCATAATCATCACAAAAAGTAGAATCATTACTATAGCAATACTTTTCAATTATTCCATTATCCTGTTGCGGTCCATATATCATTGTTCCTGCATTCAAATTCTCCGCCATCCAGCACTGCTCACCTATCATCACCGCTTCGTATTCCTGCCCGTCACGGGGATCGATGAAAGTGGAGGGGCAATTGAAGGTGGTGTCATCCATGTATACCAATTCATCACTTGCATTCATTTTTACCAAATAACCTTGTCCATATTGGAAATCGCCTATGTTGTTCACCCAATTGGGGCCAATTTTTTGCAGCATATTGCCATCGGAATTGCGGATAAAGACCAGGTTATCCAGTATTTCTGCACTGGTTTCAAGGGCATCCATGGGTTCGGTGTAATAATAGGCGGCAAACTGAAAGCCCTCACCTAAGCTTAGGGGAGTACCGGGGTCATATAGTTCCCCTTGTATGGTTATCGTTGCCGGGTCATTCATATAAAAAAGGTAACCTTCATTGGTTTGCCAGTCGCCAATGTTGTTAACCCATTCCCAACCTACCTTGTGAAACATCTCGCCCTCGGAATTCCTCACAAATTCCAGGCTGCCGTCAAAGAGCAGTTCTTCGAGCAGCTCCAGAAGGTCAGGGTTATCGGGGTCAACATAGGTGGAGACAAGCTGGTAGCCTTCTTCCAGTTGGAGGTTTTGAACGGCTGCGGGTTGCTGGGCTTTTAGGCTAAACGGAAAGCTCACAACCAATGTTAACAAAATTACTGCAAAGGTTTTCATTGGTATGTTTTTATGGTTAATTTTATACTTGTTCGCAAGGCTTAGCGGTACGAGCAATAAGTAGCAGGCTTAGGTAAAATAACATCAATTGAATATTAGCCTTACGGTTTTTTCCAAATTTCTAACCAAGGTAAAACTAATTTCGGATAATACCTAATATTTTAAAAGACACATGTTATTTATATGGACTTTAATCAAGTACGGTTGTAATGACGGCTCGTGCCTGATCATCCCTTGACAGGGATAGAAAAATATGTTGGCGTTCGTTTTAAGTGGATTGTTGCTGGTTTTTACTTACCTGCTTCTTAAAGCCCCTAAAAATAGAACCACATAAGGCATATAAGAACACATAAGAAGGTTACAAAAATCCCTTATATGACCTTACGTGTCTTATATGGTTTAAAAAAGGACAATTGAGCATGGATTGGGGCGGTTTTGCAGGAGTTTGCTTCTTATTCCGCAGTCACATCAGCCATTTCCAGCTCCTCGGTTTTTGCCGCTTGTTTTGTTTCCTCCGGCCGGCTCTTAAGACTGGCAACGGCCAGGAAGACACCCAGGACAATGCTCAACAACGCGGCGAACAAAATGCGGTGTTCGGGCGGTAACATAAAGGTGATGGTTTGGGCCGGTATCCAGAACAGGATAATGGTCTTTTTAAACACAAAGTTCCACATCACCGACCAGTTCAAATTGGCCATAATATCACCAAAGGGAATAATGGTGAAAAATTTGTTGAGTTTTCCCTTCCCGGTCAAAATATGGGTATCGGTAATTTTATGGAAGGTCATAAAAACCGGGGCGAAAAAGAGGTTTAACGTAGTGCTTACAGCAAAAGCCGAAAGGAAATGCAACCATGAACGCGACTCGGCAATGCTTTGGTCCAAAATTTCCGCAGGCACGGCGGTGGGGTATTCAACACCCATAGTAGCCAGCATTACCGGGGCGCCGGCGGCAAAGATCACAAAGGCCATTTTGATCATAATGCCCATGATACCCCAAATCAGCGCACGGGGAATAAAGCCAAAGCCTTTGGCATAGTACAAGCCCGTTTTGATGCGGTGGGCGATCATCTCGCCAATGGTAGCCAAAATAGCAAATTTAATAAAGCTCATCAGGTAGGGGTGGTCAGCGTTTAAATGGTGATAAAAGGCGTAAACCCCACTGGATGCGAAAAAGGGTAGAAACAGTAAGATAAAGCCTGTGAAAAAGATGATGTCTGCTTTCTTCATGGTTGAGCCGGTTTTTTTGATGCGGCAAAAGTAGGGAAAAGGAGGCAGATGAGGGTAGGGAAGCGATAGAAAAATGAGTTAGCCGGTAGTTCGCAGGTGGTAGCTCGTAGCTTTCGGGGGATGTGTTGATGTGTTAATGTGAGGATTTGTTAATGTGGGGATGTGTTGATTCCGCTAGTTTTTTAGAACCTGATCATGCCGTGGGAATAAATTTGCGGCAATATAGAGCCTGAATGGCTCACACATCTCAGCATAGGGCAACGTCCTATGTTTTCTCATTGGGAGGGCTTTCGCTTCAGCGTAAATACCGTAACTTCACCCTGCGAATTAAAGCGCAAGGGTATCCCCGAAACACCGCAACCGGGCGAGGTGTAGCCGGTAACTCCACCATAGTGCCACAATCCATTGTAAAACTTTTTGCCTTCGTATTGGTGGGTGATAATGGGTTTTCCATTGGGCAGGCAGATTTGCCCGCCATGAGTATGCCCGCAAAGATAAAAGCTATAGCCGTTATTATCCGCCAGATCGGCTAGTTCGGGTGTGTGAATGAGCGCTATTTTGAATCCTTTGTATTCTTCTTCCAGGGCAAGCAGGGCCTGTTCGGTATAATAATGATAGGGGTCGTCAGTACCGGTAAGGACTATTTGCTCCTTTCCACGTGTTATTGTTTTGGACTCATTAACCAACAGCCGGATGCCCACTTCTTTCTGGTAATCGTCCATAAAATAGGTGTCATGGTTGCCCAGCACAGCGAAAATCCCATCGGTAGCTTGTATATTGTTAGCGATTTTGGACATGGGTTGCAAGATAGTTCTAAAGCTACCATGAACATTTTTGCGGTAATCGCCGGACATCACACAAAGGTCATATTTCAGCGGTTTGATAAGATCGATGATAATATCTTCCAGGCCCGGGATGCTGTCGATGTGCAGGTCGGTGAGGTGAAGGATGCGGTAGTTGTCGAATTCTTCAGGCAAATTATTAAATTCAAGGGTAATTTCTTTCAGGGCAATGTTTTTCGCATTTTCAACGCCTTTATCATACCATCCAATAATTTTCAAGAGCCACGCAAAGATATGAGCCAATTCTTCAAAGGTGTTCCAATGGCTTTTGCTTTTCTTACCGTTGCGGCGGTACTTAACATTTTCCAGCTCAAGCACAGAGCGGTTTACCGCCCATATCAGCCGCTTTTTTTCTTCTGTTGTCAGCTTTGTCATCGTATTATTTTGATCATGTTCCACTAAGATAGCATTGTTAGGCCAATATTAAAAGTTACCGGCCGAAAACTTTTTAAAAACAATATCCCGCTTCGATTGTATGTTAAATGAAACAAAGGAATCAGCAGGCTCATGGAGCGAGAGATCCTAAGCACGAATCGAAAAGCCCTTCAGATCAACCTTGATCCGACCATTTATGGTACTATTGCCGAAATAGGCGGTGGACAGGAGGTTGCCCGTAATTTTTTTCAGGCTGGAGGTGCCTCAGGGACTGTAGCCAAATCAATCTCAGCCTATGACAAACTTTTTAGTGATCGCCTTTATAACCGTAACAGAACTGGACGTTATGTGTCGGAAGCACGGCTTACCAAGATGCTGAAAACGGAATACGATGAGGTGATCAATATTCTTGAAGAGCATCGGCCCAAAAGATGCCGGTTTTTCGCCTTTGGAAATACTGTGGCTATCCTTAATTACAAAAAGGATAATTATAGCCATGGCTGGTTGGGTGTTCGGTATCAAGTTAATCAGCAAACAGAGCCTAACGAGGTGGTATTGCATGTTAACTTGCTTGAAAACGATGGCCTGCTTCAACAACAAACCCTTGGCATTTTAGGCGTAAACCTGATCTATGCTTGTTATTTCTTCCATGACCGGCCCAATGTTTTTCTAAAATCCTTGCTGGATAACCTATCCCGCGACCGTATAGAGATCACCCTGGTACGTATGACCGGCCCCGACCTGGAATATGTTGATAACCGCTTGTTAAGTGTTCAGTTGGTAAGCAACCGCATGACCAATGCCACCATGTTCGATCGCTATGGGAACGTGCAGCAGCCCTCGGAAATGCTGTATAAGAAAAACCTGCTGGCCTTCCGCGGAAGCTTTCGCCCCATTACCTACGTTGGGTTTGATATGCTTAAAACCAGTTACAGCGTTTTTAAGCGCGATGAGGATTATAAAAAACAAAAAACACTTAGTCTTTGCGAAATCACATTAAATAATTTACTGGAAGAAGGTGAACTGGATGAGCGTGATTTTCTCGACCGCGTGGATTTGCTCAACGGCATGGGGCAAAATGTGATGGTTTCCAATTTCAGGGAATATTATAAGCTGGTTTCCTATTTTTCGCAGTTCAAGATCACCAACCTGCGCATTGTCATCGGTATCCCCACCTTCCTTAATGTGCTTGATCGCTCGTTTTATACCCACCTTAACGGCGGCATCCTCGAAGCATTCGGGAAACTGTTTGTAAAAAATATGAAGCTTTATGTATACCCCACCAAAGATCCTGATACCGGTGAACTCATTACTTCCAAAAATTTACCGCTACCCGGAGATCTCAAATACCTTTACCGGTATTTAATGGAAAACCGCAAAATCCTCGACCTGGAAAATGTGAAGGAAGAGGTATTACCGATCAAATCGAGGGAAGTTCGTAGGATGATAGAAAACCAAAAACCCGGTTGGGAACGAAAAGTGCCCGTTTATGTGGAAAAATTCATCAAAGCCAATAGAATATTTGGTTATAAGGGGGATGGTGAATTGATTGAACGCAACCGGGACGAGTGTTATGAATAATAGAACTTATGCGGCCCAATAATGGCAGGTGATTTGTTTGGCTTACTTTTGCAACAATAAAAAATGAAGAAGCTATGCGTATTGTTTTTATGGGAACCCCTGAATTTGCAGTTCCACCGCTCGACATCCTGGTAAAAAGCGGATACGATATTGCTGCCGTTGTTACTGCTCCTGATAAACCGGCAGGACGGGGCCAAAAGCCGGTGCAATCGGCAGTTAAAAAGTATGCCCTTAAAAAAGAGTTGTATTTGTTACAACCTGAAAATCTTAAAGATAATGGCTTTGTTAACGAGCTTCGGAGTTTAAAACCCCACTTGCAGGTAGTAGTTGCTTTTAGAATGTTGCCCGAGGTTGTTTGGAGCCTGCCCGAAAAGGGGACCTTTAATCTGCATGCCTCATTGTTGCCGCAATACCGGGGTGCAGCACCCATCAATCACGCTATTCTTAATGGTGAAACTGAAACCGGGATAACCACTTTTTTCCTTGATAACAAGATCGATACAGGAACGATTATCCTGCAGGATAAAGTGCATATCGGTCCTGATGAAACAGCCGGTGAGTTGCATGATAAGCTGATGGAAAAGGGGAGCAGGTTGGTGCTGCTTACGGTTGAAGCAATTGCACAAAATAGGTATACGCTAAAACGGCAGGAAGATATGTCTCCCTCTGGTATTGAGATCAAAAAAGCCCCTAAGATTTACAAGGAAGATTGTCGCATTAATTGGGGAAAAAACACCAGCGATGTCTATAATTTAATCCGGGGATTAAGCCCTTATCCGGCTGCCTTTACCGAATTGCATGATCGGGAAGGCAACCGGGTTCACCTCAGGATTTTCCAAGCCGACCCCATTTATCAGAAACCCGAAGATGCTGAAGCGGGTGATGTAATTTCCGATAATAAGAATTACTTAAAAATAATTACCTCCGACGGCGCCATAAATATTATTTCATTACAACAAAGTGGAAAAAGACGTATGCCTGTTGAGGATTTTTTAAGAGGATTTAAACTTAATAATGAATGGAAGGCGAAATAAATTTAAAAATTTTCAAAAAATTTGACCTCACCAAAGCCGCTGTAGCGGCTAAAGTTATTAACAAAGGCCTTGTTTTATTAACAAATTCAGGCCTTTTGGAAGTTACCCCTTGCATTTCCCCGAAAATAGGTTATATTTGCACTAGATACCCAATATATCAACAAATTTGATTTGTTAATTAAAAACCAAGAAACATGAACAAAGCAGAATTAATTGAAGCAATGTCTTCAGACAGTGGATTGACAAAAGCCGATGCCAAGCGTGCATTGGATTCTTTCATCCAAAACACAACCAAAGCTTTGAAAAAAGGTGATCGCGTTGCACTGGTAGGATTTGGCACTTTCTCAGTGGCTAAGCGGGCTTCACGTAAAGGTAGAAACCCCCAAACTGGTAAAGAAATCCAGATTCCAGCTAAGAAGGTGGCTAAATTTAAGCCAGGCGCTGAGTTATCAGACGCGGTTAAGTAAAAAACTTTACGTTTAACCAAAGCTGAGGCTGATTCTAAAGAGTCAGCCTCTTTTTTTTTATTGCCACGGAATGATAAAGCGATAGGGGAGTTTGGCGTCAACACCGGCATAATCAACCCCTACCCGTTTTGTTTCAGTAATGGTGTTTTGATTGATCATCAATCCTTTATCTTCCAGCCATATTTTTAGCCCGTAATCTTGAGCGGAGCTCCTGCTTATGGGTAAGCCGGTATGCGTATAATGGATGCCCAGTATTTTGGTCACTTTCCCCGGCCCATTCGCCAGGTTTTTGTTTACTTTATTTTTCCCGGCCCGTTTTAACATGGTTGCCAGTCCATCGGTTGGTTGTAATCCACGGATCAGGATGGCATGCGGGATTTCGGCCTTGTTGGTTACTATGTTGAAAAGCGAATGTATACCGTAACAAAGGTAGACATAAGCAATGCCGCCTTCCCGGAACATAATTTCAGTGCGCTTGGTACGGCGGTTACCGTATGCATGGGAAGCACGGTCATCCGGTCCCGCGTAGGCTTCGGTCTCGGTAATAATGCCCCCGGTAATATGGCCATCGAAAGAAGTATAGAGGTATTTCCCGAGCAATTCCTTCGAAATAGCTACCACATCGGCTCGTATGTAAAATGATTTGTCCAGTATCATGTAGCTCTGTTAATCAAGGTTGCGAAAATAATCAATTCAATGGTGGGATAAAGTAGCCTATTTTTTCCACCAGGTATACCGGAAACGTTCATCCTGCCTGATGTGTTCATTGTCGAAGAGCCAGTTAAAGACTTTGAGTATTTTATCTTCATTTGAAAAACGTACTTTTTTTACCAACTCGTCTAAGGTATAAGCTCCCGACTGCAATAGCGGTTTCAGTTGTTCCAGGATCTGATCAAAGTCCAGTTCTGAAAGCTCCATGCGGTTACGTTTTATGCAAACATCGCATTTTCCGCATCGCATAACGTTGGTTTCGCCGAAGTATTCGAGCAATTGTTGGCTGCGGCATTTCGATTGACTGCTCACGTAGTTGATGACTGATTCGAGCCGCTTTTCAGCATCTTTTTTCCGGTCACGGTAATTTTTATGGGAAAACTGTATATCCCGTTCGTCCAGCCGGTTAGTAATAAAAATTAATTGGGGTTTCTCGGTTTGCGGAATATAGGTGAGTACCCCATAGCGTTCAAGGGTTTTAAGAAGCTTAAATACATTTTTGGTATCCGTATCGGCGCGATGCGCTATTTCCTGTTCACTGATCTTTACAAATTCATTGAACAAGCCACTGTAGGAGCGTAATAGTAGTTTAATAAAACTGTCGTATTTTAAATTTTCCACCTGGAAGCGGTACAGGTCCTCTTTTTTGAGTTCGAAATGTATTCTTGAGGGTTGGCGCAAAGCTTCGGTAAGCATGATATAACCTTCTTTTTCAAGTAACTTCAGGGCGTTAAACACAATTAAGGGTTTAAGCTTGTACTGGGTACTAAAGTCGTTTAAGTCGAACTCGAAATGCTGGTCTTTTCCGCTACCCACGGCAAGTTGCAGGTAATTCCCCAGGGCGTTGTATATTTTTCTGATCTCCGGTAATTCCGGATAAGATATTTGCAGCATATGACGGGCATCGATCACATCAGCATCATCATAAAGCATAACGCCATAAGCTTGTTTTTCATCTCTGCCTGCTCTTCCGGCTTCCTGGAAGTATGCCTCCAGGCTATTGGGCAGGTCCATGTGTACAACAAAGCGTACATCGGGCTTGTCGATACCCATTCCGAATGCATTAGTGGCCACCATGATCCTGAACTTATCGCGGATCCATTCATCCTGTTTACGGTCGCGATCGCGGGCACTCATTCCGGCATGATAGTAACCTGCCCCAAACCTGTTCTTCGCAAGGTACTCGGCAATTTCCCGGGTCTTTCTCCGGTTGCGGACATAAACAATTCCACTTCCTTTCAGATTCCCGGCGATCTTGGTAAGGCGTTTCAATTTGCCTTCTTCCTTAAAAACCACATAAGTCAGGTTTTTTCGCTCGAAACTTTTCCGGATTAGATTTTCCTTAGCGAATAATAGTCTTTCCTGAATATCTGTGATTACCTCCCGGGTTGCAGTTGCGGTTAGCGCCAGCACAGGTGCGTTGATCAAAGGCCTGATATTGGCGATTTCAAGGTAGGGTGGCCTGAAGTCATAGCCCCACTGCGATATGCAATGCGCTTCATCAACGGCAAGGAGGTTCACCTGCATATGCCTGATGCTTTCCTGCATCTTTTCGGTTTGAAGACGCTCAGGAGAGATATAAAGGAATTTATAAGCCCCATAAATGGCATTATCAATAACCACTTCTATTTCATGGCGTTTCATGCCCGAATGCAGTGCCATGGCCGGAATGCCTTTTTTACGGAGATTTTCCACCTGGTCTTTCATTAAAGCAATTAATGGAGTTATAACCAGGCATATGCCTTCACGGGCCAGACCGGGAATTTGATAGCACAGTGATTTTCCGCCTCCGGTGGGTAACAGGGCAAGTGTGTCATTACCTTCAAGAACTGATTGTATGATATCTTCCTGCCTTGGGCGAAAAACAGAGTAGCCCCAATATTTTATCAGTATTTCCTTAATATCCAATAGTAAGCGGTTTTGAACGAATATACGAAATAATCCGGTTATTGGTATTCATGATGATTTTTTAATTTTACCTTTTGAAATCAGCTAATCCGGTATGCGAATATTTATTGTAGGATTTATGGGTAGCGGAAAGTCTTCGGTGGGTCGAAAGCTGGCTCATAAGCTCGGTTACGACTTCCTGGATACGGATGTCCTGTTTGAAAACCGTTTTCAAATGAGCATTCCAAACTTTTTCACCCGCTTTGGGGAGCAAAAGTTCAGGGAACTGGAGCATGAGGTGCTTTTATCCCATATTGAAATGGGAAACATGGTGTTGTCAACAGGAGGTGGTACACCTTGTTTTTATAATCATATGAAGCTTTTAAAACAATACGGAACGGTTATCTACCTTAAAATGGAAGCCGGCGAACTTTTCGAGCGCTTAAAGCATTCGCGCCGGCAAAGGCCTCTTATCAATAAAGAAAATACGCATGATCTTTATCAATTCATTGAAGTAAAGCTTGAAGAGCGCAGGCCCTTTTATGAGCAGGCTCACATAGAAGTGGATGCGGCCCACATTAATACCCGCACTTTGGTGGAAATAGTAAATCATTATGAAAAAACCGGTAAGAAATAATTAACGCCTTTCCAGCAGCGTGACATTTTCAACATGCTGGGTATGAGGGAACATATCCACTGGCTGTATCCGCTTTACCGCATAATCTTCATTCATTAAGGTAATATCGCGGGCTTGGGTGGCCGGATTACAGCTCACATACACAACCCGTTGTGGCGCCATCGCCAGGATCTGTTTGATTACATTTTTATGCATGCCTGCCCGTGGCGGATCGGTAATAACCACATTGGGCTTACCTTTTTTAGCAGTGAATTCCGGCGAAAGCAGCTTCACAATATCACCGGCATAAAAACGGGTATTATCGATACCGTTAATGGATGAATTTTCACGGGCATCCTCAATAGCCGGTTCGATGTACTCTATACCCACCACTTTTTCGGCTTGACTGGCTAAATAGTTGGCTATGGTACCGGTGCCTGTGTATAGGTCATAAACCACTTCATCCCCGGTAAGGCCTGCAAAATCACGGGCAACTTTGTACAATTCATGCGCTTGTTCCAGGTTGGTTTGAAAAAAGGAGAGGGGCCCTATTTTGAACTTCAGCCCTTCCATTTCTTCAAAAATATACGGATTGCCTTTAAAAGTATGAGCTTCAAGATCGGAAAGATCATCGTTCTTTTTGTTGTTGATCATGTACAACAACGAAGTGATTTCCGGAAATTTACCGGCCAGGTGATTAAGCATGCCAGTTATGGAAGCTTCATCGTAATAGTTTACCACCAGAATTACCATAACCTCGCCGTTTGATGCAGTCCGTATGACCAGGTTCCTCAAAAATCCTTGCCACTCACGGACATCATAGAACGACAGGGCATTCTCCTTAGCATAATTCCGGGCTTCCAGCCTGATGGCATTGGAAGGATGGCCTTGTAAATAACATTCCTCCAGATCGAGTACCCGATCATAAAAACCCGGAATGAATAATCCCAGGGCGTTCATATCCTTAGGCTGCCCGTTTTTCTCCTCTTCGGTAAGCCAGCGGTGGTTCGAAAAGGTAAACTCCATCTTATTCCGGTAATAGCGGGTGTGTTTGGACGGAATAATGGAGTTAAGGGCTGGCATTTCGAATTTTCCAATCCGCTTAAAATTATCTTCCACCTGTTTTTGTTTAAACCGTAACTGATCCCGGTAATCCAGGTTTTGCCATTTACAGCCTCCACAGGTCCCGAAATGTTTACAGAAGGGTTCCACGCGTAAACCGGATTTCTTTTTAATCCTAACGGCCTTCCCCTGGTAATAGGTTTTCTTTTTTTTATATACCTGCACATCAACCACATCGCCGGGAACCACAAAAGGAACAAACACTACACGGTCGTTGTATCGCCCCACGGCTTTCCCCTCCGAGCCGGCATCGATAATTTCGAGGTTTTCGATAAAGGGTAAATTGTTCTTACGTCTACTCATAAGCCCATTTTCTGTTATTGGATATACCAGCTATTTGTCTATAACCCAATTAATCATTCCTTTTGATTCACTTCGGTTTTGCCCGTGCGCTTATAATAATGCTTCGAATCGCCCCATTCGCCATAACCAACTTCACCACCATACATTCTGATCCGGTTATCGAGGCATTCGATACAATCGGAGGCTTCCTCATCAATGCAGGGTTTATCTTCGTATAGCAGATAATTCTGACGATAGGAAACCGGTGTTAAATTGGGCATAATCACATTGGCTCCCACCTTAATGGCTTTTTCCCTGCCAACCGGATCGAGGGTTTGCATGGCCGTGGTTGCGGCGATATTGATGTCATTCATAATAATGCGCAACAGGGCTACCATTTTCATGCTCAAGGTAAAACGCTCACGCTTCGATATCAATTGATCTTTGTATTGATACAGAGGCGTGTCCTCGTGTTCGATGTAAGGCCCCATCCCTGCCATATCAATATCCAGATCACGGAAAAAGATCAGGTCATCGGCTAGATGTTCCAAGCGCTGGAATGGCAACCCGATCATGACCCCGGTTCCAACCTGGTATCCAGTTTTCTTCAGTAAATGCAAGGCTTCAATCCGCTGCTCATAATTATGAATTTTATCATTGGGGTGCAGTTTCCGGTATAACTCTGGTGAAGAAGCTTCGATACGCAACAAGTAGCGGTGCGCCCCGCATTCTCGCCAATACCGGTAGGTTTCTTCGGTTTGTTCGCCCATCGAAAGGGTAATGCCCAACTCACCGTTGGAAATTTTTTTTATTTTGGTTAGCAATTTTCCGATTCGTTTTACAAAAGCCGGACTGCTCAGCTCCCCAGACTGTATGACCATGGAGGCATAGTTATGGGCATAGGCAAAGCGGGCGGCAGCAAGCACCTCTTCTTCATGCAGGGTATACCGGTTTACTTTTTTATTTCCTGAACGAACCCCGCAATAATAACAATTCTTTGTGCAGATGTTGGAATATTCAACCAATCCGCGGAAATATACTTTGTTACCCACCATCTGCTGTTTTACTTCCGCAGCTCTTGCATATATGAGCTTGGCCCTTTCCTCATTGGTTCCAAGCAGGGTGATGAGGTCTTCTTTATTCAGCCTGTCTTTTTCCAGTATTTGTTTAATATTGTTTTCCATTCGATCAGTATAACGAATTATCCCTCATTTTTGTCTACGTTTATCAACAGGATGCAAAACTAAACTTTTATCCTGTCGGCAGTTACCGATAGAAAACCTATTGATGGCGTTAGTGTTTTACCCTTTGAATGTGATTTATTATCAAAAGGTTATCCTATTTAATTATTTAGATAGATGGAGTTAAATTTTATAAATATCATTCTAAATTTGTCAATGAATTATAAGAAAAGGGGATAAATAGCCATTCGGATTTTCTTAAAATGGATACGCTTTTTTTTAAAAACGGTGCGTTTATTAATTATGTCTTAACGCTTATTCATTCTCTATTGCATGGTGTGTTTATTAATGAAATATTTGCATCAGAAACGTTGGAGATAATTTTTAGGATGTGGTTAAACGAACAGGGATATACCCCTCCCTCCTCCCTCAAATCATCATATCGCTTCAAAAAACCTGCTTACCCCGGCAGGTTTTTTTTGTGTTATTTTTAACCTTAATTTTGTAGAATGAAGAATCATATGGCAGGCGATCAATTAAAACTGTTTGAAACAGGAGAAATAAAGAAAAAGAGGGATATATCTTCTACCTTTGCAGATAACATGAAACTGCCCATTCACAGATGGTTTCGTTTTACAGCGGGGTTTTCAGCAGGATGGGTGAATAGTGTGATAAAGGAAAAAAATGCTAAACGGGTATTTGATCCTTTTGCTGGTTCGGGGACAGTACCGCTTGTGTCAGAATTTTCAGGTGTTGAATCCATAGGTGTTGAATCTCATCCATATATATATCGAATTGCCAAAGCAAAACTAAATTGGAAGGTAGATCATAAGGATTTTAGAAAGAAAGCAAGAGAAGTACTTACTCTCGCAAAAAAAATTCAAGTTTCTAAGCAAGAGTATCCTGTTTTAATCAAAAAATGCTTCACAGATGAATCTGCTAAAAAGCTAGAGTCGCTCAAAACAGCGTGGCTTGAGTTGAATCAGGGTGATCCATATCAAGCACTTAATTGGCTTATAATAACTTCTATTTTACGTAGCACCTCCTCAGTAGGTACTGCCCAATGGCAATATGTATTGCCTAATAAAACGAAGGGTAAGATATTGGATCCATATCATGCATTTGAGATGAAGATTGAAGAAATGGCTTATGATATGTATTTGATGCAACAGCGCTATTCAAATGTTACTGAATCGAGAATCTTTTTAGAAGATGCCAGAAATATTAGTTCTGTCCCTGAAAAATGGGCTGACCTTGTTGTTACATCTCCTCCCTATGCTAATAATTATGATTATGCTGATGCCACGAGATTAGAAATGACTTTTTGGGGCGATATTGAAGGTTGGGGAGAACTGCAGGATAAGGTCAGGAAAAATCTTGTAATCGCTTGCACACAGCATGCAATAAGCATTAAGGATAATGCACAAGCATTACTTCAATCGGAATTACTATATCCAATAATTTCGGAATTGACAAAAATATTCAATGAGCTTTCGGAAACCAGGTTAAGCAGGGGTGGCAAAAAAAACTACCATTTAATGATATTAGCTTATTTTCACGATTTAGCAAAAGTATTTAAAGAATTAAGGCGGGTTACAACAGAAAACTCAACAGTTTGCTTCGTGGTTGGTGATTCTGCTCCCTATGGTGTGTATGTCCCCGTTGACGATTGGCTTGGTAGGCTAGCAGTGGCAGCTGGTTTTGAATCATATAATTTTGAAAAAACGAGGGATCGAAACGTGAAATGGAAAAACAGAAAGCATAGGGTTCCGCTAAAGGAAGGTCGTCTTTGGATTAATGGATAGATATGGCTCAATCAAATTCTCATAAGTGGGGACAGATTATTGGAGATTTTTTAGAATCTGTCTTTCTCAATGAATTAAGGAAATTTGCCGACAAACATAATCTTTACCTGGATTATCAAGGAATGCGATCTGCAAGGACAGGTAAAAAGGTTACCTGGATGGATGCTAAAGGCAATAAGCACGATTTGGATTTTGTACTTGAACGTGGCGGTACAGAAAATGAGATAGGCACACCTGTAGCATTTATTGAAAGTGCATGGAGAAGGTACACAAAACATTCACGAAATAAGGCTCAGGAAATTCAGGGTGCAATAATGCCATTGGTTTCCACACACAGTAATTATGCTCCCTTTATTGGAGTGATGCTGGCCGGAAATTTTACACAAGGAGCGCTTAATCAATTAGACTCATTAGGATTTAATATCCTATACTTTCCATATGAGATGATTAACAGAGCTTTTGAGAAATTTGGAATCGATTCCAGTTCAGAGGAAAACACTACTGAAAAGGATTTCCAAAGAAAAATAGTTGAATGGTCCGAACTGGATGACCAACAAAGAGATCAACTGGGAACTTATCTTCTTAAGTTGAATGAACGTAATCTCAGTTCATTTTTCTCTGCTTTGCAGAAATCATTGGCACGGCATATTAAATCAATAGGTATTTTACCATTACATGGCAAGTCTCATGTTTTGGAAAACATAGATGAGGCTATCAATTTTATTCTGAACTACAAAAATAGAGAGAAACTAAAGCTGCTCCGTTATGAAATTACCATCAATTATAGTAATGGAGATTCTATCAAAGGAGCCTTTAAATCGAAAAAGCAAGCAAAGAAGTTTCTTGAATCATATGCACCACCAAAACCCACTTGATTCAATACATGAATATAAACCATTGGAAACCCTATCATAACCTTATATTAAAAGCAGATTTTAATTACTTTACCCCCCATTCAACCCCAGCAACCGGTCGAGGCTGGAAGCGGTGATGGAGTGGTAATTGGGCCGGGCACGACGGTAGATGGATTTGGCTTTTTGGAAACCTTCGTTGGTTTGTGAAAGTGCCTTATAGATGGGAAGCACATATTTTCGACGGCCTACCGAAGTAAGGAATTTATCCATAATAGGCTCGGCGGGCTGGTATTGATTGTTGGCGGCATGAAGCAACCATGCAAAAAGAATCTCGGAGTTTTTGGATTTACTAAAATGAAAAGCCTCGTCTAGGTTGGTCATTTCCTGTGGAGTCAAAGACGAGGGTAAATTCCTTATAAAATGCAACCATTCGTGAGTGCTCCATTCGCTAATGTTTAAATGTTGCGGGTCTAATCCATTCTTCCATTGTTTAATAACTTTTTCCACCTGCCTGAAACGTTTAGAGTTAATGGGAGGCGCTGATTTTGGCAACCCCGGGTCATATATCCATTGATTAAGTGGTACCCTGTGTTTGATCAGTGGCAGATCTTCGGAAAAATAAGATTCGAAATAGCGTAGAAATTCTTCAGTATCGAGCGATCGGAAGGCGTATTCACCAAAATAATCATTGAGGAACTGATCCCAATCTTTTCTGCCCACTGCTTGTTCCAGGGCAAGCAAGAAGAAATAACCTTTTTCATAAGGGATCAGTGTCATCCCGTCATCGGGATTACGGCCTTTTAGATTGATTTTTAAGGCAGTATCTTCATGGGTATTACCAAATTCTTTAAGGGTAGCTTTAAGGTCTTGGTAGCCCAGCTCGGCCAGCATTTCGGCATACAATTTTCCATTAAGGGCTTCCATGATCCGGCGCTCGAAGTAAACGGTAAATCCTTCGTTAAGCCAGAAATCATTCCATGTGGCATTGGTAACCAGATTCCCCGACCATGAATGAGCCAGTTCGTGGGCCACAACATGAACCAACGACTGATCACCTGCAATAATGGTGGGAGTGGCAAACGTTAACCTTGGATTTTCCATTCCACCGAAAGGAAAGCTGGGTGGAAGTACGAGCACGTCAAAACGGCCCCAAAGATATTTTCCGTAGATTGATTCGGCTACTCTCATCATCTCCTGGACTTCAGCAAATTCAGAGGATGCTTTCTTAAGCATTGGTGATTCGGCATATACGCCTGTTTTTTCTCCCAGGGATTGGTATTCAAGATCGCCAACCGCCAATGCCAGTAAGTAAGAAGGTATAGGTTGGTTCATCTTGAATTCATATTCACCGTTTTTATTTTTTTCCGTTGGATTATCAGCACTCATTAAGGCCAGGAGGCCCGGAGGAACTTTAACTTTTGCCGAAAAGGTGAAACGCACCGAAGGGGTATCCTGGCAAGGAATCCATGTGCGCGCCAGGATGGCTTGTGATTGAGTGAATAGAAATGGATGCCTTTTGCCGGCGGTTTGCGTAGGTTCAAGCCACTGAATAGCTGATGATCGGGGGTTGCTAAGGAAAAAAATGGTTACGCTACGCGTTTGCCCGGTTATTTCAATGGCCAATGGGTTGCCGAGGTATTTATTATGTGGGCCAATGGCAAAAGCCGTTTCCTCACCATCATCAAGGGTGATACGATAAATGGTAAGATCGCGTATATCAAGCACCAAACGGTTAGCTCCACTTAGGTTTTCAATAGTATGAGTGACTTTTCCCTCAATGGTACGGGTAAAAAAGTTGACTTCCATCTCCAGGGTCGAATCACGTATGACTACCTCATGAGGATTGGAATAGCTGTGCGGGTCTTTATGTCCAGGCATCATCCGGAATTTGAATTCAGTGTGGTAAATTTAGTAATAAATTAGGTTTGCATGGATGAAAGAATTATCTATGTGTGAATTGATGGTAAAGAAAAATTAGCAAAATACTGAAAATAAGTTATATACAATTTAGCAAATGTTATGTTAAAGATGTTTTTTGAAATGGTTTTAAATTACCTGAAGTATAAAGAAAGAACTTATTCGCAATGAGATATTGTTTTATAAGTGTACCCAGCAGCTTCGGGTTTTATATAATCTCTTATAAAGCCCATGAAATGTGCACATTCCATACGATTATTATTCCTTGCTTTGAAGATAATTTAGAAAAAGCTTCAGTAGTTGAACCGAAAATTGGCTGTAGCTATATATGTTTTCGTAAAACTCATGATGCTTTTCATTATCAGTTTCATTAAAAAGTCCTGTATAGCCCACCCCTGCCATAATATCACTTTGTATGGCCAGGTTATGATATTCTTCGTTCAATCCAAAGAACTCCGACAATTCCTCATAAGCAGGTTTAGACCCTAAGGTAGGGTTATAAAAGAGAAGTTGGTCCAATAGGTGTTTCAGGTCCATGCATTTGACCATAATGTCATTTACGGTTGTTGATAATTGAGGATATTGCCGTTTGATGAATTGCAGGGCTTGTAATTCATCACTCATATTGTAAAAGAGAATGGTGCCGGCTTTGTCCAATTCGTTAAGAAGCCTTACTGCAAAGTCATCGGGAGTTTCACCAGTTTGTGAGTAATGTTCTGTCGTTCTGGTAATATTTCCCTCTCTGGTTAACTCATGGCCCTGAAAATAAAAAGGGATAGCTTCATATGGACGGGTCCCCTTGTATTGAGGAACCGCTGACTTCATAACCAGCATTTTTCCAAGAGTCACCGGATATTTTATCCTGCCCAGGAAATCTTTTATACCATCCGAATCAAAGTATTCTTTTTGTTCAAGATGTGCCTGTACCTGTAATCTTTTAAGTGGTGTATCTATATTTTTAGTGGGTATATCGCTTATGTAAATAATGCCACTATTATACATGTCGAAAAGTTCTTCACGGGTAAAAGCCTCAAGGTTGAATATTGATTCGGCGGGCACATGTTTCCAGCAATGGCTTATAAAATCACAGGGGTATGGGTCGTGGCATTGAAGGCCGATATCGATCTTGGGAGAGTGCTTGTATTTGGTAATGGTAAGTTCTTCATTGATTTTTTCTTCAATGAAGCTTTGGTTCTGTAAGGCCTCTTCGGTTACGTTCCGGGTCACAAAAAACCGGTTCACATCCAGTTGATCATCCAGTACATAATCAGGGTTCAAATGGATGACATGGATATTCTCAAGAGGAATGCCTGCATTGGTAATTACATAATACTGCAGAGAAGCATCCATAATATAGGTAGATGATACTTTAAGCGAGCTTTTCACTTCATAACCTTGCCATTTACCATCGGCATATACCAGAATATCCAGGGCTACCAACACCTTATTGTATTGAAAAGCTGCTTCATAAATGATGGGTTGGCCGGCGTTGATCTCTTCGTTGGTTTTGGCTACTGATTGAGGGTACTGGAAAGGTGTTTTGGGGCTGACATCTATTCCCCCGGGAAAAAGATCCCTGGCAATTACCCCCACGTTTATGCCGCGGCTGAACTTGGCTTTTTGCTCCTGGCTTAGCTTGTCGCGCAGAAAAGGGCGTTTTTTATGAAGATAAAGGGCCTTCAGGCATTGCACCCCGCGCATAAAAGTCGATTTGGAAAGTATATGTCGTTCCATACAAAGCTATTTTCAAACAAAATTAGCAAAAGGAGATGACTTGAGTGGTTGCGTTAAGTTTATTGAGGAAAAGGATCAGTTTTTAGAAAGCACGTTACCGATTTAAAGCTGATGATGATCGAAGTAGGTCCCATTTATTTATCACCAGAAAACTCGTAATTCACTTCAAATTCAACTTTCCAGCCCGGTGGCACCTTGGGAATAAGCGCCCAGTTCATGTTTGAGATAAGCATTTGGCAAAGGCCGTATGATTTTACGGTGATTTTATATAGGTAAATATTTTTAGTATTATCTTTAATAACCTCCCGTTCATATTCGGCCGAACACCCTGATGCCCCGGTCCATTTACCGATGAGCGTATAATCATTAAAGTTCACGTTAGGGAGAGAAGCATCGGAGCAATCTTTAGAATTATTAGCCCTGAGAGAATCTTCTAAGGCTTTATAGGCTGACTCATTTTGGATAACAACCGAATCGTAGTTGCTTGAGGCATAAAAGCATTTTCCAAAATCAAGATAATCGGCATGAATGCGTTCACCTCCTATAGAATCGGCCAAGCTTGATTCATCATCTTTTTGGCATCCTGTTAGAGCTACTAATAAAACAAATATTACAGATAGAAATCTCATCTTATAAAGATACAGTTTTATAATAGACCAATAATATCCCTAAAAGGTTGCTTTCAAAAAGTAATTAACAATTGACATCGATATTTTTCATATAGCCCTTTAATGATAGTTATTTGGGGTGTTGTTGAAAATCTATGGTTGCTTGGGGTTAAAACATTTAGTAAATTGGCCAAAATTAGTAAATAATAGGGATGGCTGAGATTACAAATACGATAATGTTTATATTTGCTATAAATTCAGCAAACATTAAACTGAAAACTCTGTTTTTGCGTATAATGATCTCGCAAGAGACAGGGAATATATAATGACAATATGCGGGGTATAGCTATCAACATCATTTTTCTATTTTTCATACTGCTTTTGGCAAGCCGGTCAATTCAAGCACAAGATCTTGAGCGGCCTGTGGTTAGCGGTTTACCTTTAGTGAGCGATGTGCAATCTACTATCGAAAAAGCTAGAGGGTATGCACTTCCTGATGACGGCATTTGGATAGATGCCAAAAACAAAATTCCCAGTGTTGACCCTGAAAATGTAGCTGACAGAAAGCTTGGCCGGGAAAATTTTGAATCATATGAAATAAGGGAGGTGCTAATTGAAGATAAGCATTATGCGGCCCTGATTATAAAGTATAAGGTTGCCGAATATGAATTTCCTAAGATACAGGAAGGTTTTTCCGAACGTGATGCACTCGATTTCTATGTATTTCCGGCAACCAACCTTAGAAAAATTCTTCCGCGTAATGTGGAGTTTGGTACCCCCTATTCGGTTAGTATTGATGCTCTTGCAAGTGGTCATATTCTTGATTATAAAAATGAAGATGTAAACATCAAAAACGAAATTGCTACTAGTGTTGAGCGTGCACTAAGTCCGCGGGTTACCGGTTCGGCAAACATTGTGTTTGGTGTTTTTCCCATAAAGGTAGGCGGAGATAAATTCATTCGCTTCAGGCTTATCAGAACATACTCCAATAAGTACATTTATCAGAATCTTATTCGAGCCCCTTCTGCTGTAAAAATGTTTTCTCAGGCTTATTATGAAGTATCCTTTTACAAATTCAAGTCTTTCATTTGGGCATTAACGGTGCTGGAACAAATCAAGGAGAATCAAGCAGCTTCTTTTAACGAGTTTTTCGACCTTGCCGTATTGGAATATAATGCAGGTGATTTCAACGGGGCTCTATCTGACTTGAATAAGGCCATACGAATGGACCCCAATAACAACTATTTTTTGGTATATGCTTACCGGGCTTGTGCCAAGCACAAGCTCGAGAAATACGATGAGGCCTTGGGAGATTTCAATAAAGCGATTTCATTAAAACCTAAAGATAAGAAATACCAAAAGGCTTGGGCTATTTCTTATTATAACCGGGCTGTAACAAAGTATAAGATGGGTAACTACAATAGTGCATGTGAAGATTGGCACCGGGCATTTCAGTACGGTGTAGAGCAAGCATATGATGCCGTTAGGCAGTATTGTGAATAAATGATTAATACAAATGCGAAATAAACATACACGACCATACTTATTTATCCTGCTATTGATAATAGCCTGTACTTCGGGTTATGCCCAATCAGATGATCCGGAATCGGGCAATATTATGCTTGATTATGCCCGTCAGGGACGAGGACATAGCGAGATCAATAACTGGTCGATACAACTGAATTTCGGATTTTCACAATTTCACGGAAATCTGGCCGACCAGGGATTTTTTGGTAAGCTGGGAGGTGAATCTCCATTTGCCTATAGCCTGATTGTATCACGCAAGTTCACCCCATTATTCACGTTGAGGGGACAGCTTCTCAATACCAATATAGTTAGCTCAGGCCCTGATGAATTTAACCGCTATGGTAGTGATACCGCAAATGCCATTGACCTGAATTTCGATGCAGATTTATTTGAGCTTAACCTTAACGGAAAGTTCGATTTAAGCTATGCGTTTTGGGGTAGCCGGCGAAACCGGAAATTATCGTGGTATGGCACGGCAGGCTTGGGTTTTGCAAACTGGCGTACCACCCTATTCGAAACCTCAACCGGCCAGGAATTGACCGGAACCGGGCAGGCAGGAGGCCTGGGGCAACGGACCTCCGAAATTGTTTTTCCATTGGGCATGGGATTGGACTATAAACTGGATAAACGGTGGAGCCTGCACCTGGAGCATTCATTCCACATAGTGAACTCCGATATTTTGGATGCCTATGAAGGAGGGGGACTCAATGATATGTTTACCTATACTTCGGTAGGCATTTCATACAGTTTTGCAGGTCTTCGAAGCATGGGAAGATCGAGACCATCAGATGGTCAACCTATGCTTATTGATTATCCAGATGTGGAGGGTTATTATAAACCCAAGGAAAAAGCTGCAACCGAAGCGCCCATGGATACGACCGCTCAAGAACGGCAACAGTTTCTTACACCGGAATATGAAGGGTCTTTCACCATTTCGGGCGAAAGGGGAGGTGATACCGCCAAATCGCTTGCAATGGAGGATGAACCCATGGAAGAGATCACCATAAAACGCACGTCTCCAGTTTCAACCGATACGGGTTATGACGATGTAACTTTCCATGTACAAATATTTGCCGCCCGCAAAAGGATTTCGAAGCAAGCCCTGGCCAATAAATTCAACATTAGAAAGAACATTACCGAATATTACAACGGTGACCTTTACCGCTATGTAGCCGGAACTTTCGAACGGTATACCGTGGCTAATACCTATGCTAAGGTGCTCCATGAAAAAGGGGTGTATGATGCCTTTGTTGTTGCCTACAGAAATGGCAAACGGGTAAGTGTGCATCTGGTGAAATGATCAAAGGCGTTTTTGGCTTCGAAAAGCATGTTATTAGCATAGACCTATTGCTACCAAGCATTGCGTTTTAACATAATTCATCGCCTATGAATACACTTGATTTTCTTTAAAGCAAAAAGTAAGTATATTATTCATCCTCTCCAAAAAGGAGTCCATAAGGACGGCTGATTTCATTGGCAAGCTGGGCAATGGAAACGTATTTACTTTCGCGTTTGAATTCCCTGCCATCAAAAAAAATGACCAGGGTGGGATAGGCATAAACGCCATAGTGTGAAGTGATCTCAGGATGGTTTTCGGAGTTGATGAAAAGCAAATGCATTTTCTCAAAATCTTCCCTAATCATTTCCTTTACTTTCGGGCGAAGGCTTATGCATGGAGCGCAATGGTCATTATAAAAATAAAGCATTACCGCCGGTTTACTGTCGATAATTTGTTTTATTTCCTTTATTTCATCTGCTTCTTTTTCCATGATCAGAATTTTTCAATAATCCCTAAACCAAATAATGCAAAATCGTATTTTGCCGGATCGTTTACATCAAAGTTGCGTAAACGTGATGTGACTTCTTCAACGGCTTTCCAGTCGTTTTGTTTTCTTGTGAGCAGGCCTAGTTTCCGGGCTACCGTCCCCGTATGAACATCCAATGGCAGCGACAACTGAGCGGGTGTGATGGAATTCCATATGCCGAAGTCCACGCCTTTTCTGTCTTTCCTCACCATCCAGCGAAGGAACATATTCAGTCTTTTGGCCGCAGCATTCGCCGAGGGATTGGATACATGCTTTTCGGTACGTTGTTGATGATGCATATGAAAAAACAACTTTCTGAAACCATTTATAGCATCGGCCATACCTTTTTTCTCTCCGCTCAATCCATAAGCAAAAGCGTATTCCAGTCCGTTATGATGGCGATAAATGTTTTGAAGCGATTGCAGGAAAAACCGGCAATCATCACTATTAAAGGTACGATGAACAAAACCGGAAAACCTTTCCAGCTCGCTTTCACCAAAATTGGTAATGAATTCAAACGGGGCATCGTCCATCAGATGCATCAACTGCATGGCATTTTTCACAATGGTTTTACGTTGTCCCCAGGCAATGGTTGCCGACAAAAAACCGGAAATTTCTATATCTTCTTTCCGTGTATACCGGTGGGGAATGGAAACCGGGTCCAGTTCAATAAAATCAGGATGATTATAATATTCGGTTTTTTCATCCAGAAAATCCTTCAACTCCTTACTTGTCATTCTCCTCCAGCTTTGCCGGGAATTCTCCGATGTTTTCTTCTTTTACCAATCCCCTGAAAGCCGGGATGATTTGCAGGTTGGTCATAAATGCTTTACCTCCAAAATAATTTTTCCGGTGTTCTTATTAGCTTCCATATACTCATGGGCATCTTTCACATCTTCCCAGTTAAAGATTTTATCCACCACCGGTTTAAGGTTGCTATTTGTAAAACGCTGCAGGGCAAATTCCCGGAATTCATGGGTTAATGCTATTTGATAATCGATGGACCGGGAGCGAAGGGTTGAGCCAATGATATTGAGCCGGTTAACCAGCATTTTTCTTACATCAAAGTTTTCTACGTTTCCACCTCCGAGTGTGGCCAGTATTACCAGTCGTCCATCCCGGTTCAGGCAGTCGATATTATCTTTAAAGTAAGGGCCACCGATAAAATCAATGATCAAATCCACACCCTTTTGATCGGTATATTCCAGAACAGCCGTTTTAAAGTCTTCATTTTTATAATCAATGGCCTTTTTGGTGCCCAGTTTAAGGCAAACTTCATGCTTGGGTGCCGAAGCTGTAACGATGCTTTTGGCCCCTATGGCTTGCGCCAGTTGAATGGCTGCGGTGCCCACACCACTTCCCCCGGCGTGTATCAGCACATCTTCCTCAACCTGAATATTCCCGTGCCATCTCAGGGCTTGAAAGGCGGTGAGAAATGCCTCAGGAATAGCCGCTGCATGGGTCATCGACATGTTTTCGGGAACCGGCATGGCCATCTCTTCATGAATTGCCGCATATTGGGCATAACCCCCGCCGGGAATCAATCCAAAAACATGGTCACCTTTTTGAAAACGCGAAGTTTCAGGGCCGGTATCTTCCACAATTCCGGCCATCTCAAGTCCTAATATTTCGCTGGCTCCTGCTGGTGGCGGGTACTTTCCCTGGCGTTGAAAGGTGTCGGCACGGTTGATGCCCGCTGCATAAATTTTAACCAGAAGCTGGCCTGGACCAACAACAGGCTTTTTGGCATCACCTATATATAGTTGGCCTGCATCGCCAAACTCCCTGATCAGTATTGCTTTCATCATTCATTCCTGCTTTTAATGAGTATTATAAGCATGCATATAAACACTTTGCTGTAATTTGAAGTTCAATTCTAAACGAAGGTAATCTCTAGGTGAGGTTCCTGGTGAAATGATAATGGTACAATATAACATAAGGCCTGTAAAAAAGTCATACAGAACGAACAATATAATTCGTTTTTTTTGCATTCATACTTGCAACACTGGTAAAAGAAAACTATATTCGAAACTATAAATGGAAGCCCTCAGCTTATGCATACGATAGAGCCATATTTCGCATGGAGGCATTTATATAACGCCGAAGAAGATGAATTTTCACCTTTCTTTGGCCGTGAGTACAGTGAATTTGAATTCACCCATAGCGTTTATGATCATCTAATCCATCCCCAATGGGATTCAATGGGTTCAGCTACTCTTTATATAAAAATTCTGTTTTGTAATTATGACCGGGGATTCGCCGTCATAGAAATGATTGGGGAATGGAATGATTGCTTGTATAACGATATCATGTATCTGAAGCGCAATATAGTAGAGCATCTTGAAGATCATGGCATCAATAAATTTATTTTGGTGGGTGAAAATGTGTTGAATTTTCATTCGGATGATGATTCTTATTACCAGGAATGGTTCGATGATGTGGAAGACGGATGGATAGCGGGCATTAACTTCCGCGAACATGTGAGGCGGGAATTCGAAAGTGCGAATATTGATTACTACATTGCCTTGGGTGGAAAATTCAATGAGCTGAACTGGCGGTGCTATTCACCCAATCAACTATGTGATAAAGTGGAAAGCCTGATGACCAAACGATTGACAGCTTAAAGGCATAGTGTTTGTCAAGACTATAGATAAAAGGAAGAATATGAAGAAAAATAAATTGATTCATTTAAGTGGACGTGTTCAAAATGTGGGCTTTCGCTACTCAACCATGCAAGTTGCGCGTCAATATGGCATAACAGGGTTTGTGAAGAATAACGTTGATGGTACGGTAACCATTGAAGCCGAAGGTGAAGAAGAAAATTTGAATCAATTTGTGGAATGGGCCAAACAAGGGCCACCCCCCGCCCGAATAGATCATGCCAACATACAGGAAAGCCCCGTTCAGGACTACCAGGAGTTTCGGATAAAGTAACCCGTAGATCTTAACTGGCAGCTCGTAGTAATTCAACATTCTTAATTCAATGTCGGTTAGTTAAGTAAATTTTGTCATCTATATTAGTTTGACGTTGTCAGGAGCTTCGCACGCTGACAAGTCTGTCATACTACTAAGCTGTCAATGTCTAAAGACTTGACAGCGTTAATTAGTGTCTGTCTACAAATTTCCTCTCAAACTTCGCCCCTCTTCCCGATACCTATCAGCGAATTTCCCGGCAGGTGTTTTTTTAGTTAACGGTTTTGTATTAATGGGATATTAATTTTCAGGAAGTTGGTATCTGCCGGGAAAAGGGGATTATATAAATGCCTCCTATATAACCTGAGATCATTTCTTCT
>JAIPAP010000034.1 GCA_021740045.1 Bacteroidales bacterium | reverse complement strand
GAATTTGACTTTAGGACCAAAGTCACCGGCTATGGTTATTTTCACACCTTTTTCCGACACAAGTTCTGCAGCTTGCGGTCCGGCAGCCGATGAAGCTTCTTTGGCAGAATTCTCCAGAGCCTCATAAGAGCCTGTTTCCGTATCATAAATGATGAACCACGGGCACCTGCCAAAGTGATGGTTCATTTTTGCATCGGGTTCATTCCCGCTCGAGCTGATCGCTATCTTCATTATCCTGTTTGTTTTTCGTTTGGTTTTGATTTTGATGACGATGTTGGTTTCCAAGTCCTGCAATTTCGCGCATCATAAACTCACCGCATTCCGGGCATTCCACACTGCGGCAGGGAACACCCCGCTGATGTGAAAGCTTCATACCGCAGGAAGGGCACATGCAAAAACCGGTGTCACCTTTGGGACGCGGCGGTTCTTTCTCCTGCTCATGTTTTCCTTCTTTTCCAATGCCCGCATTGATGTGCACTACATCTTCCGATTTACACACCGGACACTGATGCACCTCCTTGTCATGATCTTTGACCACAAAAGTGCTTTCGCAACTCATACAGCGATACCATTCGCGGTCGAAGTGAACATAGCCCCCCTCGATCACAATGGAACGGGTTTCGGCGAAGGCCCGGGCGATTTTCCGGCGGGCTTTCTCATAAATACGGGTAAAGGTTGGCCGGGAAACATCCATGCGGCCGGCGGCCTCTTCCTGGGAGAGATTTTCATAATCGGCCAGCTTGATGGCCTCATACTCTTCAAAGAGCAATTTTACCGCCTCCTTCAACACGGCCGGACTGCCAAACGGCCTGAAGCCCTGTATCACCGGCGGATGGTTCATTCTTCTATATCGTTTTGGTCTTGGCATATTCATTTTGAACTTATGTTCATTTGCAAAAGTAATGAACTTATGTTCATAAACAATGGAAATCGTGAAATTTTATTTCAAATTCTTCAAGAATCTTTAAATAGCAAGGCTTCTCCAATCACATATAGTCCATCAGCATGGCAGATATCCAAAAGGTTGTGAGTTTTATTCATTATTGTATTATCTATTCGACAATTTTTAATTAATTTTGCCTTATGCATTCGACAATATATATGATAAAATGGAAAACCTATTCGACATTTCAGCTAAAAGCATACAGGGAGTCTCCCTTGACTTCAAACGATTTCTATATACAGAAATTAATTGGGAAAGGCGCCTGATCGCTATAAAAGGTGCCCGCGGAACCGGGAAAACAACGCTTATCCTTCAATTCCTGAAAGAAAATTTCGGGTTAACTGATGAGGCAATCTATCTTAGTTTGGATCACATCTACTTTTCCGACAATAGATTGATTGATTTTGTCGATCATTTTGTGAAGAATGGCGGTAAATACCTTTTCCTGGATGAAGTCCATAAATACCCTGGCTGGTCACAAGAAATTAAAAACCTCTATGACCAATACCCGGAATTAAAAGTGATTTTTACCGGATCATCGGTTCTGGAGATTGATAAGAGTAAAGCAGACCTTAGCAGGCGGGCAATGCTGTATACCCTTCCAAGCTTATCATTGAGGGAGTTTGTTGAACTGCAGTATGGGATATCCTTTCCGAGTTTCACCTTAAACGAAATATTGAATCGTCACAAGGAAATTGCAGCTGAATTCTCTTCGAAAATAAAGCCTGTGAAGGCATTCAATGAATTTAACCGTTTTGGAGCCTATCCTTTTTTTAAGGAAACGGGTGAAGATTATCATCATCACCTGGAACGTATTGTGAACCTTATGCTGGAAACCGACCTTCCCGGTATCATTAATATGGACTATTCCTCAATAGTTAAGATAAAGAAGCTTTTATACATCATCAGTCATAGTGTACCATTTAAGCCCAATATCAGTGAATTAAGCCGAAAAATAGGAATCGTTCGCGATACCTTGCTACGTTATCTTCATTATCTGGAACAAGCGCAATTAATACTCTCGCTAAATAGCCCCGTAAAAGGATTAAGCTATATGAGTAAACCGGCAAAACTCTATCTCAATAACGGTAATTTGTTTTATGCCATAAATCCCAATATACCTGAGAAAGGAACATTGAGAGAAACATTTTTCCTGAACCAACTCAGTGCAAAACAACAGGTTGATTATTCAAAAGAAGGTGACTTCCGGGTTGATGATCAATACATCTTTGAAATAGGTGGAAAAAATAAAACCACTTATCAAATATCGGGATTGGAAAATTCTTTCCTGGCTATTGATGATGTGGAATACGGCTACAAAAACAGGATTCCATTGTGGATGTTTGGGTTTTTGTATTAATCCACATTATAGATCAATTCATCCGGATTATTCATTTTGATCAGGTATCCTTCGCCGGGATTGAGGTTGCCAATATTATTAACCCAATTCGGTCCGATTTTATGTAGCATGCTGCCTTCACTATCTCTCACGAAATTAAGGTTTTCGTTCAAAATATTTTCCAGGGCCATAATAGCATCCACCGGTTCATCCGGCAGGTAGCTGATAAATTGGTAACCGCTGCTAAGCATTATCGGGGTTTGATAATCGATTTGTTCGCCTTCCACCGTTAACATATCAGCTTCGTTCATATAAAACAAATAGCCTTCAAGGGCATTCCAATCTCCAATACCATTTACCCAATTAGGGCCAATCTTTTGAAACATGCTTCCTTCGGTATTTCGAATAAAGCCCAAACTACTTTCCAATAATTCTTCTACCACCATCATCATTTCAGGCTCATTAGGAATAACATAAGTTGAAACAAATTGGTAGCCGGTTCCTAATTCCATTGTCTGTTCAATGGCTTGGCCCGATTGATCAAAAGACAAGGCTCCCATATCCGCCGGTGTACCATCAGGATCGGGGGGAGATTCCGGATCGCCGCTATCAATACAAGGAGATAATTCGGTAAGATGGAAATCGCCGGCAACAGCATCTACAAACAATGGATCATCCTCAATACAACCGGTTCCAAACCAGGGTTGTCCATTCCCTCCTTCCACATCACAATAGGTCATTCCTACCGCAATTCCTCCCGAAAATGCAATGGCCGGCAGGCTTTGCGACCAAAAAACAGAATTATAAACTGTTGCCAGAGCCCCGCTTTCACCGTAGAAATAGATAGTGCCTCCATCGTTCAGGGCCTGATCACCATAAAAAGTATTGTGATAAATACTGAAACTGCCGGTAGTGGAAGCTACATTAAAAGCACCACCCACATTTTCGGCAAGATTGGAGTCGGTGATATTTCGATAGAAAAGCACCGACCCCTGCTCACTATAGATATGAATGGCGCCACCGTTGCGATTGGCTATGTTCTGGGTAAATGTATTATGATGGCAGTCAAGGGATCCGTCGAAATGTTCGATAAAGGCCCCTGCTCCATCGTTTTCGACCGCATTGCTTACAAAAGAATTTTCCTGGAAAGCCATGTCCACATTATGCAATTCAATATGACAGCCACCGCCATTACCTGTATTGCATAGATTTCCGTTATAGCTATTATCCGAAAAGTTAACCGTACCACTTGACGTGATGCGCAAATAACTACCTCCGCCATTAAGGCCAGCCACATTGTTCACAAAAGAATTTTCGGTGACATTTGCCTCCACATTGGCGCCCAGGTAATACAACATCAGGCCACCGCCATCATCGGCCGATTCATTACCTTCAAAATAGTTATTACCTGCATTGATCACTCCATTATCGCCTCCCATGTAAAGGAAAGCTCCTCCGGCATCATCACCGCTAGCCATGTTGGCAAGAAATTCACAGTTTACAAGATTGATCGTGCCCGACTCGGAGCCCAGGTTGAGACCACCACCATCATTACCGGAACTATTTCCCTGAAAAAGGCAATTTTCGAGTGTTATCTGTCCGCTGTTCGTTCCTCCGTTTAAACCACCTCCCAGATTTCCGGCTTCATTGTTTAAAAAATGGCAGTGTTCCATGTTGATATTGGCTGCATCACCATCGAGCAGAATGCCTCCCCCGTTTTCTGTACTCATGCCGTTTTGAAAAACCAGGTTTCTGAGCATCACATGAGCTTGTGGAAATGTAGCGGAAACATGAAGTATCTGAACCGATGAGGCTCCGTCAAGTTTCGTATTCATCATTACATCTCCAATAATGGAAAGAGAATGATCCTCGGCCGAGGCATATTGGTAGGTCGATTCCACCACAAAAGTTCCCGCTTCAATAAAAATGGTGTCGTTTTCACCATTGGAAGCCGCTTCATTCAACACATCCTGGAAAGTTGTTAAGTCGTTGAGGTAATAATTCATTCCTGAGAGCACTTGACTAATGATCATGGCTCCGGTCAATAATAATACATTTAATCTCATGATTGCTATGCTTTTAAGGTTTCATACTCATAATTCATTAATGCATCAGACAATCAAAGTAGGTGAGCTTAGCAGTAGTCAAGAAATTCAGCTTGCATTAATTTATTCAATCCTTTCGAAATTCTGTATAAAGTTAATGATAAATATCCAAATTCCTATACAATAATTTCTATAATAGTTTTACCAGCTATAAAAACTCTATATTTTCCAGAAAGAACCCTAAACCCTTTTTATAACCAAAATACCTGTACATTGTATCAACCATATTTATGAAAGGTCATGTATGAAAGGTCAAACTTAGAACTTGGAACTTTAAACTTAGAACTTGGAACTTCAACTCTCCCCCCTCCGTGCTTCCACGTATTTTTCAGCTTTATTCAATATGAATGAGTTAATGTGCTATATTTGCAAATAAGAAACCGTTGTCAAACCAGCCCGGCATTTTTGCTGTTGTTAGTAAATTAATCAAAACATAATTTTTAAAAAACGCATTTATGAAAAAAGTACTTGCAGTATGCTCGTTGGTCTTGCTTTTTGCTATGGCAGGACAATCAGAGGAAATCGACCGATTATTCCGTTTCCCAGCCATCCATGGTGATCAGGTGGTATTTACCTATGCAGGCGATTTGTACACCGTCTCCAATGACGGTGGCATTGCCCGTGAACTAACCAACCATAAAGGTTATGAGATGTTTGCCCGCTTCTCGCCCGATGGCAAGCACATTGCCTTTACCGGTCAATACGACGGCAATACAGAGGTGTACCTGATGCCTGCCAAAGGTGGACACCCGGAACGCCTTACCTACACGGCCACTTTGGATCGTGATGATATTTCCGACCGCATGGGACCCAACAATATTGTGATGACTTGGACGCCCGACGGCAAAGAGATTGTTTACCGCTCACGCCGCTATTCTTATAATTCCTTTAAAGGCGACTTGTTTAAGGTTTCTGTTGATGGTGGACTTTCGGAGCAACTTCCCCTTGCTGAAGGTGGTTTTTGCTCCTATTCGCCCGACGGAAAGAAACTGGCCTTCAACAAGGTATTCCGCGAATTTCGCACCTGGAAATATTACAAAGGTGGCATGGCCGACGATATCCGCATTTTTGACCTCGAATCGAAGGAAATTACCAAGATCACCGATCACATCTCACAGGACATCATCCCCATGTGGCATGAGGATGATGTGTATTTCATTTCGGATCGTGACCGTACCATGAACCTTTTTGTGTATCACACCGATACCAAAGAGATTGAAAAAGTGACCAACTATACCAAATATGATATTAAATTCCCATCCATTGGTAAAGATGCCATTGTTTATGAAAATGGCGGTTATATCTATCGTTTCGATTTGGCCACCCAGCAAGCTGAGAAAATTGACATTGAAATTGCCAATGATCAGATTGATGGTCGCGATGAAATAAAGGATGCTTCTGAATTCATTAATTCCGTGGGCATAGCTCCCGACGGGAAGCGGCTGGTGGTAGGTGCACGCGGTGATATCTTTACCGTTCCGGCCATTGAAGGTCAAACCCGTAACCTTACCAAGAGCTCAGGCTCCCATGATCGCAATGGCGTGTGGTCGCCCAATGGCAAATACGTAGCCTATCTTTCTGACCAAATCGATGAATACGAAATTTACATCCAAAAGCAGGATGGCAGCGAGGAACCTATTCAGCTTACCACCGGGGCCGACACTTATAAATTCAGTGTTAAATGGTCGCCCGATAGCAAGAAACTGTTATGGAGCGATAAAAAGCTTCGTTTGCGCTATGTTGATGTGGAAAGCAAAAAAGTAACGGATGTAGCTCAGGCCGATGCCTGGGAGATCCGTTCGTTCAATTGGTCACCCGACAGCAAATGGATCACCTATGCCAAACCTATGGCCAATGATATGGGCAAGGTCATGCTCTACAGCCTGGAAGAAGAGGAGACCTACCCGGTAACCAAAGGCTTTTACAGTTCCGGTAGCCCCGTTTTTGATCCCGATGGTAAATACCTGTTCTTTACCTCCAACCGTGATTTCAATCCCATATACAGCCAAACCGAGTGGAACCACGTATATCGCGATATGAGCAAGATATACCTGGTAACCCTGGCAAAAGACACCGAATCGCCCTTTGCCCCTGAAAATGATGAGGTAGAAATTAAAGATGATGAAGAGGAGGAAAATGAAAACGGAAATGACAAGGAAGAAAAAGAAACCGAAGCTATGCAGGTTGATATCGACGGCTTGCAAGACCGCATCACCGTTCTCCCCATCAAGGCATCAAACTATTGGAATCTTTCACCGGTAAACGGGAAGATTTATTACAACGAAAGTTCGCTGAAAGACAAGCGTACCATCAAGTATTTTGATCTGGACAAAGAAAAGGAAACCGAACTGGGTAAAAACCTATCCTTTTCTATTTCCGATAACGGTAAGAAGATGCTGGTGAAAAAGGGAAGCAAATATGCCGTGATTGACCTTCCGATGGGTAAGATCAGCTTAAGTGATTTTGTGGATTTATCGGAAGTAAAGGTAAAAGTTGACCTGGATAAGGAATGGAAACAAATCTATGATGAATCATGGCGTCAGATGCGCGATTTCTTCTATGTGGAAAATATGCACGGCCTTGACTGGAAGGCCATGCATGACAAATACGCCAAACTGCTCCCTTATGTGAATAACCGTAATGATCTGAACTACCTGATTGGTGAAATGATAGCAGAACTTAGTGTAGGCCATGCTTATGTAAATGGCGGTGATAAGCCTGAGCCGGAACGGATTTATACCGGTTTGCTCGGCGCACAGTTTTCACGTGATAAATCAGGATATTTCAAGGTTGAAAAGATTTTGAAAGGTGAGAATTTCCGGGATAAGATACGCTCTCCCCTTACCGAGATTGGTGTGGATGTTAGCAAAGGTGATTACATTATTGCCATTAACGGGGAATCCACCGAGAACATGGATAATCTGTTTATGAGTTTGGTTGACGAAGCCGGTGACCAGGTTGTATTAACCGTTAATGACAAGCCTAATAAAAAAGGAGCTCATGATGAAACCGTTATTCCCATCAAGGATGAATCGGAGTTGTATTATTACAACTGGGTGCAGGATAACATCCGTAAGGTGGATGAAGCTACCGACGGACAGGTTGGCTATATCCATGTTCCCGATATGGGCCGGCATGGTCTTAACAAGTTTGCCAAGTATTTTTATCCGCAGTTGAATAAAAAGGCACTTATTATTGATGATCGCGGAAATGGCGGTGGAAATGTGTCACCCATGCTTATCGAGCGCTTGCGCCGTGAGGTTACCCGTGCCAATATGGCTCGCAATGTAGATGTGAAGAGTCATACCCCCACCAAGATGATCCTTGGGCCCATGGTGTTGCTTATTAATGAATACTCAGCTTCCGATGGTGACCTGTTCCCGTATTCATTCAAAAAGCATGATATGGGCAAAGTTATCGGTGTAAGGACATGGGGTGGTGTTGTCGGTATTCGTGGTTCCTTGCCCTTTGTTGATGGTGGCGACCTGCGAAAGCCCGAGTTTGCTTCTTATTCCAGCAAAAAGAGTGAATGGATCATAGAAGGCCATGGTGTGGAACCAGATATTGTAGTGGAGAACAATCCCTATAAAGAATTTATGGGTGAAGACCAGCAACTAAACAAGGCCATTGAAGTCATTCTCGAAGATCTCGAAGATTATGAGCCACTGCCCGATGTTCCCGAAGCACCGGATAAGAGTGAATAAAGATTAATTATACATCGATAAAAAAACGGCCTGCTTGCGGGCCGCTTTTTTATATAGCTCAAAACAAAACCACCCCACTAATGTATAGTGAAGTTAAAAGTTGAAAGTAGTGATGTCAGCTTTTATGATATACCTTGAGCACCGTTTCTCGCAGGGCTTTCCCCGAGTCGGTAAATAGGTGATGAATGTTATCCGCTAACACCTCCGGTTTAACCCATTTATCAAAATCGGCATTGGGCATAGCTTCGCGGTTTTCCGGGGTATCGATAATACTGGGCACGATCACCGAGGAAGTTATGCCTTTATCCTGCCCATCTGCATTAATGATCTCGGCCAAACGATGAACCAATGACTTGGAAAGGGAATAAGCTACCAATCCCTTTGCTGCTTCGGGTGTGAAAGCCGGTTTGGTACCGATCAAAACGATCTGCCCGGAAAGGCCTTTGGATTTTAGCTTCTCATAAACTGCCCTGGCCGAATTATAAGCGGTTGCAAAATTGAGTTTGTACATTTTATTAACATCAGAAAGGCTGGTCTTTTCCAGCGAACCCATTCCAAAACCACCCACCGTTAGTACAGCGCCTTCGATGGTATCGATGTGTTCAATCCCGGAAAAAGTCTTCTCTTCATCCATCAGATCCAACTGGTGAATTTCCAGATTGGGGGATTCCATAAAATCAGGACTGCTTGTGGGATGAATAAACCCGATTACTTTATAACCTTCATCCAAAAATTTGCGGGTAACGGCTTTGCCTAAATTACCATCTGCTCCGGTAACCAATATTGCTTTATTCATAGTGTTTTGTTTTCTATAGACATACAATCTATGAGCGTGTTTTGTTCAGCGGATACAGCTACCGCCCCGTTCATTTTTCCCACTTTTCATTCACTAAAAAGGGGTGGTTTTCGGAAAACTGGAAATTTTCCAAGCGAACGCCATTTTTCAGTACCAGGATATTGGTCATGGATAATCCACGAATAACCGGCTTGATAACACCGGGAACCGGTTCACCGGTTTTGGCATCGGTTACTTTTCCGCTCAGGGTATTTTGTGCAATGGCAGCTTGAATGCTTATAAGCAGCAATATGACTGCCAGGATATATCGTTGTTTCATTGGTATATGTCGGTTTTATGTGGATAAATTGAATAAGTGAATTTCCGGTAGAGACTTTTAACTGGTTAATTAGTTGATTAGTTAATTGGTTGATTGGGAATTCGTGATATTCAAAATCAATTATTGAATCCAGAGCTTATGCTGTAGATCGTTTTTCGCAGTAATTCCGAAATGGATTCTAGCTGAGCAAATACAAATTAACCACTTGACCAATCACCAATTAACCTTACTCTACTGGGCACATTGAGGGCTTTTTACTACTTAATGCTTTAAGAATGATCTGTGATGTCGTTTCAGGCTTCCGGCGGGGCGCGAAGATCGAATCCAAGTTCTTTAAACCGGATATGAATATTGGAAATGGATTGTTCCGATTTATCAATGGAATGTTCTCCAACTAAAGCTGTTTTGATCTTGTCATGATCAACAAACTGTGTAAAGCTGAAGGCACATATCTCACATTTATCCGGCTTATCATGCCAATGCTGTTCCTTATGGGCATTGCAATGAAGTGTATGATGGTGAGTGGTGAAAATATGGACAATCTGCACGCTCCAGGGTATGAAAAATACCAGGAGGGTGATATAAGCGATAAGTTTGCCTATGGTGCTTCTATTGATCATCCAAATTATTATTCTCAAGCCCTTAAACTGATTACGCAGATAAATGTTTAGCATAACATGATTTTAAATTATTTCATTTGGAGGAGAATAAGATAAATGCGAAATTAGTGGATTGAAAATGCGTTTTACATTATAAAATCTACGATTATGAATCACAATAAATACATTGAGCGCAATCCTAAGATCATGCTGGGCAAGCCGGTAATAAAAGGCACCCGGATTACGGTTGAGCTAATCATGCGAAAGATGGCAGATGGGTATAACATCGAAGAATTATTAAAAGATTACCCCCATTTATCAACAGAACAAATTAAAGCTTCCTTAGCGTATGCAGCTGATGTGATCGCTAATGAAGAAGTACATGAAACAATATGATCATTATTGATGAAAATATTAATAAGCCAAACAAATCTTGCTAATTAATTATAGATACCCTACCTTTGTCCGCTCAAAAGTAATGCACTATGGATTGTCCGAAATGCAGCAGCGAGCACAAGGTAAAAGACGGCATTGTCGCCGGTAAACAACGCTATTTATGCAAAGACTGCAATTACCATTTCACGGTTCAAAACCGGGGTAAATCCTTGGAACTGAAGCGGATGGTTTTACACTTATACCTCGAAGGCCTTAGTTACCGGTCCATCGAACGCATATTGAGTGTGAGTAATGTTACGGTGATGAACTGGATCAAATCACTGGGGCCTGAAATTGAAAAGCTGCGAAAGGAACCTGCAGAAATACAGGAGTTCACCAAGGATGAATTAGAGGAAAAGCTTAAATCAGGGGAGTTGAGATCAGATCATGGATTCCTGCTTATCACCCTGGATGAAAAACTCAGCTTTTCCGGTTACCTGAATCAGAATTAATCATTTAAGAACTATATTAATTTAGCAAATATATGATCGCTGAAATTATAGAACACGCCCTGATGATCACCAGCTTTGTGCTGGCCATGATGCTGATCATCGAATACCTGACCGTGCAAACCAGGGGAAGCTGGAGCGTGCCGCTTCAAAAATCGAGCTGGCTACAAATTCTGTTTGCAGCATTTCTTGGGCTTTTGCCAGGCTGTTTAGGAGCATTTGTAGCTGTTACCTTGTATGCCCATCGCATAATGAATTTTGCAGCCCTGGTAACAGTAATGATAGCAACATCGGGTGATGAAGCCTTTGTCATGTTTTCAATGATCCCGGGGTCGGCATTGGAAATAATGGGGATTATTTTTTTAATCGCCATTACCGTGGGATTTCTTATCAACATTTTTATTGGCGATAAGTCCATCGTTAAGCTCCCCGATCATTATACCCCTTTTCACCACGATCAGCCGGACTGTGTTTGCTTTGACAAAAAACTACTGCTACCGCAATTAAGACGCATCACATTTCAAAGGGCGCTTTTGCTAACCGTTATTATATTTTTCTTTATTTTCCTGATCCTGGGTGAGATCGGTCCGCCGGAGTGGAACTGGAAACGCTGGATTTTCCTGGGCATAAGCGTAGTTGGATTGTTTATTATTGCGACAGTCCCCGATCATTTCATCAGTAAGCACCTTTGGGAGCATATTATTAAAAAGCACCTGGTCAAGATCTTTTTATGGACCTTCGGGGCGCTCTTATTCATCCATTATGGCTTGGAGTATTTGAATATTAAAGAATGGCTCGAGACCAATCAAATGACCATTATCCTGATTGCTGTGCTGGTTGGGATCATACCTGAATCGGGGCCGCATATTGTCTTTATTACGCTGTTTGCAAATGGCACTATTCCATTTAGTGTGTTGTTGGCCAACTCTATTGTTCAAGACGGCCATGCAGCGTTGCCTTTGCTGGCAGAATCGAAAAAGAGTTTTGTGGCTGTTAAGGTGGTCAATTTATTGATAGGCCTGTTAGTTGGATTTTTAGGCTATTTTGGGGGATGGTAGCTCTAAATATCAAATATACCATCAAGAAACAGCTTACGTTAGATTGAAAAACGAAAAACACATTATTATGCCGAAAGTAAGACCATTCAACGAAAACATTGAAAAATACGAACAGTGGTTTAAGGATTTCAAGCATATTTATGAAACCGAATTAGAAGCCATACGCCATTTTATTCCAAAAAAAGGAAAAGGAATGGAAGTGGGCATTGGCAGCGGTTTATTTGCCCAACCACTGGGCATTAAGACCGGTGTGGAGCCTTCGGAAAAAATGCGGGAAAAAGCCAAGGAACGTGGCCTGGAGGTTTATGATGCCTGTGGTGAAAAACTCCCTTTTGACGATCAATCGTTTGATTTTGCCCTTATTGTAACCACTATTTGTTTTCTTGATAATGTGGAAAAAGCCTTTAATGAGGTAAACCGGATTTTGGAGGACAACGGAAAATTCATTATAGCTTTTGTGGATGAAGCCAGCCCATTAGGTGAAATATACAACCAAATTAAAGATCACGATCCATTTTACAAGGAGGCTGAATTTTTTAGCACCGAAGACGTACTTGGTCTTTTGCAAAAAACAGGCTTTGAAAATCCGGAGGCGGTACAAACGGTATTCGGAGCGCTTGATCAGATAAAAGGTGTCCAGGATTTTAAAGAAGGACATGGTGAAGGCGGCTTTGTCGTGATCAGGGCAACAAAAAAATAAACAGCATGAAAGCATTTGGTCCAATTCCTTCAAGAAGGCTGGGCAGAAGCCTGGGCATCAACAACATTCCCCCGAAAGTCTGCAGTTATTCCTGTGTATATTGCCAGCTAGGCAAAGCCATACGTATGGAAACCGAACGGAGGGAACACTATGATCCCCTTGAGCTGGTGGAAGAAATCAAGCAAAAAGTTGCCCAGCTCAAGAACCAGGGTGAAAAAATTGATTACCTGAGCCTTGTGCCCGATGGAGAACCAACGCTGGACATTAACCTGGGTAAAGAAATTGAATTGCTCAAGTCCCTGGGGGTCAGGATTGCAGTGATCACCAACAGTTCCCTTCTCTGGCGTCAGGATGTAAGGGATGAGTTGAAAGCGGCCGATTGGGTTTCGGTAAAAGTTGATGCAGTGAAAGAAAATTGCTGGAAGCATGTGGATCGCCCGCATAAAAATCTCAACCTGGAAAGTATTTTGGATGGCATAAAATCATTCAGTAAGGAATTCAAAGGAAAACTGGTCACTGAAACCATGTTGATCAAAGGCATCAACGATGCTCCGGATCAGCTGGAAAAAACGGCATTATTTACCGGCGACATAAATCCTGCTATAGCCTACCTTTCCATCCCTACACGTCCTCCGGCAAGGAAAGATGTAACACCCGCGGATGAGACAAGTATCAATAAAGCTTATCAAATTTTTTCGGAGAAGATCCATAATGTTGAACTGTTACTGGGTTATGAGGGAAACTCTTTTGCTTCAAGCGGCAATGCCGAAGAGGATTTACTTAGCATTACGGCCGTACATCCCATGCGCGAGGAGGCAGTTAGGGAACTCCTGCAAAAGGATAATGCGCAATGGGAAATTGTTGAAAAATTATTGGAAGAAGAAAAGTTGCTACAAACCGAATTTAACGGGAGACAGTTTTTTATGCGGAAGCTTGGAAAGTAGTTTATTGTTAGACGAGTAAACTGGTAATTATAACAAGTTAATATTCCTATAGCTAAGGTGAAAAGAAGTTCACAATTCCAATTCTACCCCATTACATATTTTGAAGTAATTGATTTACTGTGTTTAATAATATGCGTAAAAAACTAAAAAGGTTTAATGAACCTGTAAAATCTCTATTTCTTCAATTTCCTTAAATTCCTTAATATTAAAAGTGCTCAATGTCTTTTCATTGTGCATTAACATAATTGATATCACTTCAATATCATTTGTTCGATTACCTTGTACCTTATATTTCTCCATTAACTTCTCAAAAAGAACCATACTTGCTTTATTAGGATATAAGATCTCGACATTGTTTTGTATATCAGTAAAATAGTTTAGGATCTTATTAAGGTTTATGCCAAATTTGGTTAATACAGCAAAATACCCAGTAATGTTTTTACTTGTTGTATATAAATTATAATCCGACCTCAGGATCTTATTTGCTTCCTATGATATATGGAAGATGCATCAAGATCATAAATAAATACATTAGTATCGATAACCACACTATTCATGAGCCAGATCGCGAATATTGGTTTTATCCAATCTACCTTGTAAATTCACACTTCCGGAATGTTTCCAGTGGTGCGTTTTATGATTATCAGAAACCTCCTTCACAATTATTTCCACCTCCTTACCAATGTATGGGTCAAGCTCCTTAAGCTTAATGGTGGAAGATGTCAGTTTAGTTTTAAAGTATATCATCTCATTCAAAATATTAAGCTTTTCAAATATAGGTTTTTATTCAATAATAACGCAACTGATTAATATATAATATCTGCGTTCAGGCTGAGAAGTATGATTTATCTATCCATCCATTATAATTTCCTCAAGGTATTTCAAAAGTACGATAGCATTATTATGATTTTCATCCTTAGCGCTGTACAATAGGGTCAATTTGTTGCCTTCTATCCTGTTTAGCAAAGCATGAAGTTCATCCTGATGATAATCAACACCCTAAATTTTAATTAATCTAAACAAGAAAATGCAGAAACTTGCGCTATAACTTCTTTTTACGGTTCATTAGCATTATCTTTGAGAGAAATAAAAACCAAAACCATGACCTATTCCCGTAAAGACCCCATATACCAAAAGGTTTATACTGCCATGGATCCTATAAGAGAATATCTGTGGAATGACGGCGGTGATATGGTGATTAATGAAATTACCGATGATTTTACCGTTCGTGTGAGTTTGACCGGTAAGTGTAAAGAATGTGATGTGAATAAAGAGATTATGATGGACGGTGTACTTCACGTTGTCCGTAAATCAGCCCCGGAAATCCGGCAAATTGAATTGATTCACTAACTTTTTTGGCCTTAAAAACCCGAAAAGCAATCCATAGGCAGTCTCCTGCTTCACGATCACTTTTCGGGTGTTTATTAAAACGATGTATAATACCTATGCTTGTGCCGTAGGTCCTCCAAGGCTGAATGGAATCTTTTCCTTTTGTGATTCCTTTACTTCGCCATGTACCTGTTCATACTTGTTTATATTGTCTTGCAGTGCTTTCATCAACCGCTTGGCATGCTGCGGTGTGAGAATGATGCGAGACTTCACCTTAGCTTTCGGCACACCCGGCATCATTTTTATGAAGTCGAGTATGAATTCTGAATGGGAATGGGTGATAATGGCCAGGTTAGAATAAGTTCCTTCCGCCATTTCATCATTCAGTTCAACATTCATTTGATTCTGTTTCTTGTCTTTTTTCGGTTCTTCCATAATCTTAGGGATTTAACGATTTATTTTTCTTCCCCTTCTTCAGGAGCCATTAAATTCTCATAATCCTCTTTCGCTCCCACAATTATATTGTCATACTCACGCAAACCTGTTCCTGCCGGGATCTTATGACCAACAATCACATTTTCTTTCAGGCCGAGCATTTCATCACGCTTAGCCTGGATAGCTGCGGAAGTAAGCACTTTTGTGGTTTCCTGGAAGGATGCTGCTGAGATAAAGCTCTTGGTTTGCAGCGAAGCCTTGGTAATACCTTGCAATACCTGTTTACCGGTAGCAGGCTGAGCTTCGCGGGCTTCAACCAAACGCTTATCTTTACGGCGAAGCACCGAATTTTCGTCGCGTAGCTTGCGCGCTGTAACGATTTGTCCAGCCTTGAAGTTCTCGGAGCTACCATGTTCTTCAATAACCTTTTTACCGAATATCCAGTCGTTTTCTTCTTGGAAATCAACCTTGTTGACCAATTCGCCTTCAAGAAATTTAGTATCGCCGGGGTCTTCCACTTCAATCTTACGCATCATCTGACGAACGATAACCTCAAAGTGCTTATCATTGATCTTCACACCCTGTAAACGATATACTTCCTGAATTTCATTCACAATATATTCCTGAACTTTCATCGGTCCCTTAATAGCCAGGATATCTGCCGGTGTCATCGCACCTTCTGAGAGTGGCGTACCTGCTTTAATATAGTCGTTTTCCTGGGCAAGGATCTGCTTGGTTACCGGAACAAGGTATTTCTTTTCTTCACCGGTCTTTGAAGTAATGATAACCTCACGGTTACCGCGTTTCAGCTTTTTACCAAATGAAACCACCCCATCAATTTCCGAAACAACAGCCGGATCGGATGGGTTACGTGCTTCAAACAGTTCGGTTACACGCGGCAGACCTCCGGTGATGTCACCTGATTTACCTATGGCCCTTGGTATCTTAACCAGAACTTCACCGGCGGTGATGGAATCACCCTCCTCCACCACGATGTGGGAGCCCACGGGTATGTCGTAATTCCGCATTACCTCACCTTCATCATTCATAATCTGAATAACCGGGTTCTTGCTCTTGACCTTGGTATCGATAACCACTTTTTCATGGTAACCGGTTTGTTCATCCGATTCAACACGGTATGTTTGTCCTTCGATGACGTTCACGAAATTGATCTTTCCGGAAACTTCCGAAAGGATTACAGCGTTGTAAGGATCCCATTCAGCGATCAAATCGCCTTTTTCTATCTTATCGTCATCCTTATAATACAATCGTGATCCATAAGGTATATGATGTGAATTAAGGATCACACCGGTATTCGGGTCCTTAATACGCATTTCGGCCGAACGGCCGATTACTACCTGGTAATCCTTATCCAACTTACTATCAAAATATTCAACAGCCCTCAGTTCATCCAGTTCAATAACACCGGCATACTTAGCCTTGATCTTAGAGGCCACGGCAATATTCGAAGCAGTACCACCAACGTGGAAAGTACGAAGGGTAAGCTGTGTACCGGGCTCCCCGATTGACTGAGCAGCAATAACACCAACAGCTTCACCTTTCTGAACCAGCGAACCTGTTGCCAGGTTACGGCCGTAGCAACGGGCGCAAACACCTTGTTTCGATTCACAGGTCAATACCGAGCGGATTTCGACATTTTCAAGTGGCGACTCTTGTATCCTGGCCGCAATCTCCTCGTTGATCTCTTCACCTGCTCCTACAAGCAGTTCACCAGATTGCGGGTGAAATACATCATGAAGTGATACACGTCCAAGAATGCGATCATAAAGGGTTTCCACAATCTCCTCATTCTTGGTCAAAGCCGTAATGGTCAAACCACGGAGGGTTCCGCAGTCTTCATCAGTAACCACCACATCCTGCGATACGTCAACCAAACGACGGGTAAGATAACCGGCGTCGGCTGTCTTAAGAGCGGTGTCGGCAAGACCCTTACGGGCACCGTGTGTTGAAATAAAGTACTCAAGAACCGAAAGGCCTTCCTTAAAGTTTGATAGAATGGGGTTTTCAATAATCTCACCTCCGGTAGCCCCTGACTTCTGAGGCTTAGCCATCAAACCACGCATACCCGAAAGCTGACGAATCTGTTCCTTAGAACCACGAGCGCCGGAATCGAGCATCATAAATACAGGGTTGAATCCCTGCTTGTGATTGGTGAGCTGGTCCATCAAAGTCTTTGTAAGCTTGGAGTTGGTATGGGTCCAGATATCGATGATCTGGTTATAACGTTCATTATTGGTGATGAATCCCATGTTGTAATTGGTCATCACTTCCTGAACTTCTTCATTGGCTTTCTGGATAAGATCTTCTTTAATCTGTGGGATAATAACATCACCCAGGTTAAAGGAAAGACCACCTTCAAAGGCCATTTTATAACCCAAGCCCTTAATATCATCGAGGAATTGTGCCGTTTTGGCGGTACCGGTTTTTTTCAGTACATCGCCGATAATATCACGCAGGGCTTTCTTGGTCAACAACTGGTTGATGAAACCATATTCATTGGGAACCACCTGGTTGAAGAGCACACGGCCCACCGTTGTTTCCATGATTTCCGATTTGGTTCCACCGTTTTCCTGAACCATATTCCTCACCTTGATCCAGGCATGCATATCAACAGCACCTTCGTTAAAGGCAATGATGACCTCCTCGGGTGAATAGAAGGTTTTACCTTCACCTTTCACCACATATTCGCCTTCGGTTTTACGACCCTTAGTCATGTAATAGAGGCCAAGCACCATATCCTGTGAAGGTACGGTTATAGGTGCACCGTTAGCCGGATTAAGGATGTTATGCGATGCCAGCATCAGCAACTGAGCCTCAAGGATAGCGGCATGTCCCATGGGGAGATGCACAGCCATCTGGTCTCCGTCGAAGTCGGCGTTAAAGGCGGTACATACCAGCGGGTGCAACTGAATAGCTTTGCCCTCGATCAATTTGGGCTGGAACGCCTGAATACCCAAACGGTGCAATGTAGGTGCACGGTTAAGCATCACGGGATGACCTTTAAGAATGTTCTCGAGTATATCCCAAACTACCGGATCTTTACGGTCAACGATTTTTTTGGCAGATTTAACGGTTTTAACGATGCCCCTTTCGAGCATTTTCCGGATTATGAATGGCTTGAACAATTCGGAAGCCATATCTTTAGGAATACCACATTCATTCAGCTTCAGCTCGGGACCGACAACAATAACCGAACGACCTGAATAGTCAACACGCTTACCTAACAAGTTTTGACGGAAACGACCTTGCTTACCTTTTAAGCTATCGCTCAACGATTTAAGGGCGCGATTGTTATCCGTTTTAACGGCATTTGATTTTCTTGAATTATCGAATAACGAGTCAACAGCTTCCTGAAGCATGCGTTTTTCATTACGCATGATCACTTCGGGAGCTTTGATCTCAATGAGTCTTTTCAAACGGTTATTACGAATGATCACACGACGGTATAGGTCGTTGAGATCGGAAGTGGCAAATCGGCCTCCATCCAATGGCACCAAAGGTCTCAATTCCGGGGGAATAACCGGGACCACCTTGGTGATCATCCATTCGGGACGGTTTTCAATACGGCTTTGTGCATCGCGAAATGCTTCAAATACCTGCAAACGTTTCAGAGCATCGGCTTTACGCTGCTGTGAAGTTTCGGTATTGGCTTTATGACGAAGGTCGTATGACATCTGGTCAAGGTCCAGTCGGGCCAGCAAATCATGCAATGCCTCGGCACCCATCTTGGCGATGAATTTTTCCGGATCACTGTCATCAAGCTGCTGGTTTTCTCTGGGCAAGCTTTCCATGATATCGAAATACTCCTCTTCCGTCAGGAAATCGAGGTATTTGACCCCATCGGCAGCTTTAACACCCGGATTGATCACCACATAACGTTCATAATATATGATAGAATCGAGTTTCTTGGTTTGAAGGCCAAGCAAGGCACCTATCTTGTTGGGCAGGGAGCGGAAGAACCAGATATGAGCTACCGGGACCACCAACTGTATGTGTCCCTGGCGCTCACGACGTACTTTCTTCTCGGTAACCTCAACACCACAACGGTCGCAGACGATACCTTTATATCTAATACGTTTATATTTACCACAGTGACATTCATAGTCCTTTACCGGGCCAAAAATGCGCTCACAAAACAATCCGTCCCGCTCAGGCTTGAACGTCCGGTAATTAATAGTCTCGGGCTTTAGCACCTCTCCGCTCGAACGCTCGAGTATTTCCTCCGGTGAAGCGAGGCTCACGGTAATCCGGGAGAAGTCACTGGTGATTTTATTTTCTTTTCTAAAGGCCATAGGATTTAATTAAATGTACGAATAAGTTTAACAATTCGAATATATCCCTTGTTTACCACAGAATTGCCGAATCAAGGCTTAGCTCTCAAACCCCGCCGTTGATCCAGCAATTGTGCTTATATGTTTTTAATCAAAGGTTACGTTAAGGCCGAGTCCCCTCAATTCGTGAACCAGCACATTAAATGATTCGGGTACACCGGGCTTTGGCATATTTTCACCTTTAACAATGGTTTCATATGCCTTGGCACGACCCTGAACATCGTCCGATTTCACGGTTAGGATCTCTTGCAGTACATTTGCAGCGCCAAAGGCTTCGAGTGCCCAAACTTCCATCTCACCAAAGCGCTGACCACCGAACTGGGCTTTACCACCAAGTGGTTGCTGTGTAATAAGTGAGTATGGACCTATGGAACGGGCGTGCATCTTATCGTCAACCATATGGTGGAGTTTCATCATATAGATGTAACCTACAGTTGCCGGCTGATCAAACTGTTCACCTGTACCTCCGTCGTAAAGGAAGGTTTGACCATTGCGCGGCAAGCCGGCTTCTTCCATATAACCATTGATTTGGTCACTGGATGCACCATCGAAGATCGGGGTTGAGAATTTAACACCCAATTTCTTGGCAGCCCATCCAAGTACTGTTTCATATATCTGACCAAGGTTCATTCGTGAAGGCACACCCAAGGGATTCAGAACAATATCAACCGGCGTTCCGTCGGCGAGGAAAGGCATATCCTCCTCACGCACAATCTTGGCAACAATACCCTTGTTACCATGACGTCCGGCCATCTTATCACCCACCTTAAGTTTACGTTTCTTGGCAATATATACCTTGGCCATTTGTACAATTCCGTTGGGCAATTCATCACCAACGGTTGCAACAAACTTTTTGCGGTTGTATCGACCCAGGACCTCTTTGTACTTGATGATATAATTGTTCACCAATTCTTTCACCATATCGTTCCGATCCTTATCGGTGGTCCATTTATTGGCATTCACATTCAGATAATCGATCTCACTAAGGATCTTGGTGGTGAATTTGGTTTTCTTGGGTACAATTTCTTCCTTAAAGCTATTGTACACACCCTGTGAAGTCCTTCCACCGACAATCTTATTCATCTTATCGATCAACTTCGACTTCAATTCCTGGGCTTCCTGGTTAAATTCTTCATCAAGGGCCTGGATAGTTTCCTTTTCTTTCGATTTGGAGCGACGATCACGAATAACCCTTGAGAACAATTTCTTATCAACAACCACACCTTGCATTGACGGTGGCGCTTTCAGCGAAGCATCTTTAACGTCGCCTGCCTTGTCACCGAAAATAGCGCGAAGCAATTTCTCTTCCGGTGTAGGATCGCTTTCTCCTTTAGGTGTGATTTTACCGATAAGAATATCACCTTCGTTGATTTCGGCGCCGATACGGATCAAGCCGTTTTCATCAAGGTCTTTGGTAGCTTCGGAACTTACGTTTGGAATATCATAGGTAAGTTCTTCAACACCACGTTTGGTATCGCGTACATCAAGGGAGAATTCCTCAATATGTATGGAAGTAAAGAGGTCATCTTTAACCACTTTTTCCGAGATCACGATAGCATCCTCAAAGTTGTAGCCTTTCCACGGCATAAATGCCACCATAAGGTTACGTCCCAGGGCAAGTTCTCCGTCGCGTGTAGCATATCCTTCACAAAGCACCTGTCCTTTTTCCACACGCTGACCCCGCTGTACAATAGGACGAAGGGTAACACTTGTATTCTGGTTGGTACGCATGAATTTGGGAAGGCTATAGGTCTTCACATCATCTTCAAAGCTAATGAGTTGTTCACGCTCATCGCGATCATAACGGATCTTGATGGTTGTGGCGTCAACATACTCGACCGTACCATCTCCTTCGGCGTTCACGAGCACACGAGAATCACGTGCTACCTGCCCTTCAATACCGGTACCCACTACCGGGGCTTCGGCTTTAACAAGCGGTACTGCCTGGCGCATCATGTTCGATCCCATCAATGCGCGGTTGGCGTCGTCGTGCTCGAGGAAAGGAATCAACGAAGCGGCAATGGATGCAATCTGGTTAGGTGCAATATCGATCATATCGACCTTGTCGCGTTCAATGATGGGGTAATCGGCAAGATATCTGGCTTTAACCCGCTCATTCACAAATTGCCCCTCTTGATCCATAACGGTATTGGCCTGAGCAATGATCTTGTTCTCTTCTTCCTCGGCACTCAGGTAAACCGGGGGTTTAGCGTAATCCACCTGACCGCTGTCAACTTGGTAATAGGGCGTTTCAATAAAACCGAGTTTATTGATCTTAGCATAAACGCAAAGTGAAGAGATCAAACCAATGTTGGGCCCTTCAGGTGTTTCGATGGTACAAAGTCGCCCATAATGTGTATAGTGAACGTCTCGAACCTCAAATCCGGCACGCTCACGAGAAAGACCACCCGGACCCAAAGCGGAGACTCTGCGTTTGTGAGTGATCTCCGAAAGCGGGTTGGTTTGGTCCATAAACTGCGACAACTGGTTTGTACCAAAGAATGAGTTAATAACCGAAGACAAGGTCTTGGCATTGATCAGGTCGATGGGTGTAAACACCTCATTATCCCTAACATTCATGCGCTCACGTATGGTTCTCGACATACGGGCTAAACCAACACCAAACTGGTTATAAAGCTGCTCTCCTACTGTACGTATCCTACGATTACTCAAGTGGTCGATGTCGTCCACTTCGGTTTTGGAGTTGATCAATTCGATCAGGTACCGGATAATGGAAATGATATCATCATTGGTCAGGATACGGGTATCAATGGGTGTATCCATTTTCAATTTCCGGTTTATACGGTAACGGCCTACCTCACCAAGATCGTAGCGTTTTTCGGAGAAAAATAATTTTTCAATAATACCCCTTGCCGTTTCTTCATCCGGGGGCTCTGCATTACGCAGCAAGCGATAGATGAATTCCACCGCTTCTTTTTCCGAGTTAGCGGTGTCTTTTTGCAAGGTGTTGAATATAATTGCATAGTCATTGGCACTGGCATCGTCCTTATGAATAAGGATGGTTTCGATACCTGCTTCAATGATCTGGTCGATATGCTCTTCTTTGAGAACCGTTTCACGTTCAATAATTACCTCGGTACGTTCAATGGAAACTACCTCTCCGGTATCCTCATCAACAAAATCCTCTATCCATGAACGAACAACTCGCGCAGCAAGCTTGCGACCAAGCGCCTTCTTCAGGTTAGTCTTGGTAGCTTTTACTTCCTGGGCAAGGTCGAAAATCTCAAGGATCTCCTTATCGCTTTCATAGCCAATAGCCCTCAAAAGGGTAGTGATGGGTAATTTTTTCTTCCGGTCAATATATGCATACATTGCATTATTGATATCAGTGGTAAATTCCATCCACGATCCTTTGAAGGGGATTATCCTTGCTGAAAACAGTTGTGTACCGTTGGCATGAAAACTTGTACCGAAGAATACACCGGGTGAACGATGCAACTGCGATACTACAACCCTTTCGGCACCATTAACAACAAAGGTGCCTTTAGGAGTCATATAGGGTATCATTCCTAAATAGACATCCTGTATGATGGTTTCGAAATCCTCATGTTCAGGATCGGTACAATACAGTTTTAGTTTTGCCTTAAGCGGCACACTATAGGTTAATCCCCGCTCCAGGCACTCTTCGAGTGTATAGCGTGGGGGATCGATAAAATAATCCAGAAACTCCAGTACGAAGTTGTTCCGGGCATCGGTAATTGGAAAATTCTCGCTGAAAACCTTGTATAAACCTTCATTCACACGGTTTTCAGGATTGGTTTCCAACTGGAAAAAATCCTGGAACGACTTTAACTGTATTTCAAGAAAGTCCGGGTAATTGGTGTGAACTTTGGTTCTACCAAAATTTATCCTGTCGGTCATACTTGTAGCCAAGGTGTATTGATTTTTGGTAAAACAAACAATGAACTATAATAGAAAGAAAGCCAAAAACACGACAATAAGAGATAGGACCTGCATTGCCTTTGTAAATGAGGTCTATCTCTTACTGTTATGTAGGAATTGAATATCGTTATTTAACTTCAACTTCTGCGCCAGCTTCTTCCAATTGTTTTTGTAATCCTTCGGCTTCTTCTTTCGTTACGCCTTCTTTAACAGGCTTGGGAGCTGAATCAACCAATTCTTTGGCTTCCTTCAGGCCTAAACTTGTCAATTCTTTAACAAGTTTAACCACTTTAAGTTTAGATTGCCCTGCTGTTTTAATGATAACATCAAATTCGGTTTGCTCCTCCTGTGCTTCTCCACCCTCTGCGGCCGGGGCTCCGGCAACTGCCACAGGGGCAGCTGCTGCAGGTTCAATTCCATATTCTTCTTTCAGAATTTCGGCTAATTCGTTAACCTCTTTAACCGTCAAATTAACCAACTGATCTGCAAAAGCTTTTAAATCTGCCATTTTATTAATTATTTTTATTGTTTCTTAATGGATTTCTTTAACGTAAATGTTCCTCTTTCAATTGTTTACTTCTCTTCTTTTTCCGATAATGTTTTCAGTATACCGGCCAAATTACCCCCACCCGACTGCAATGCAGAGATCACATTCTGAGCAGGCGACTGCAATGAAGCAATTACATCGGCAATCAATTCGTTCTTCGATTTGATCTTAACCAAGTTATCCAACTGATCATCACCAAGGTATGCCATCTCTTCGATAAAGGCACCTTTCAGGATGGGTTTGTTGGACGTTTTACGAAATTCCTTGATGAGTTTTGCAGGCTCATTGCCGGTTTCCGAAAACATAATGGCTGTAGGCCCTTTTAATGCTTCATAGAGTTCACCGTAATCTTGTTCGGCACGCTCCATAGCCTTACGCAGCAGCGTATTCTTAACCACCATCATCTTGATGTTACGCTTGTGGCACATTCCCCGCAACTTATTAGTAACCTCAACATTCAGTTCCGAAGTATCGGTTACATACCAGTGGGTTGCTTCTTTCAACTGCTCCGTAAGGTTATCTATGACCTGATCTTTTTCTTGTCTAGTCATAATTTCAGTCTTCTATATGATTAAGCTGTAAATGATTTTGCTTCTACACGAACACCGGGGCTCATGGTACTTGACATGTAAATGCTCTTTACATAGGTACCTTTAGCCGCGGCCGGTTTCAATTTAATGATGGTTTGTACCAGTTCTCTTGCATTTTCAACAAGTTGCTGTTTATCAAAACCAACTTTTCCAACCGGTGCATGGATAATACCATAGCGATCGACTTTAAAATCGATCTTACCGGCTTTTACTTCGTTAATGGCTTTTGCCAAATCCATGGTAACCGTACCTGTTTTAGGGTTCGGCATAAGTCCACGGGGGCCGAGTATCTTACCCAAGCGACCTACTTTCGGCATAACGTTGGGGGTGGTAATTACGACATCAATATCTGTCCAACCACCTTTAATTTTTTCGATATAGTCATCGAGGCCAACGTAGTCGGCGCCTGCTTCCTTAGCTTCATCTTCCTTATCGGGTGAGCAAAGCACCAATACTTTTTTGGTCTTACCGGTGCCATGGGGTAGCGTAACCGATCCCCGCACCATCTGGTTGGCTTTACGTGGGTCAACACCCAAGCGTACATCCAGATCGACCGAAGCATCGAAATTGGTCTTTGTAATCTTTTTCACCAAATCCACCGCATCTCCTACAGAATACGTTGCATTCTTATCGTACAGTTCAAGCGCTTCTTTACGTTTCTTTGTCAATTTACCCATTGGTCTTCTCCTTAATAATGTATTATTCAACGCTTATGCTTTTTTTGCTGTTGCAAATGGAGGTTTACCTTTTACCCTTATTCCCATGCTTCTTGCCGTACCGGCTACCATCTTCATAGCCGATTCCACGGTAAATGCATTCAGGTCTTTCATTTTACCTTCGGCGATGCCTTGCACCTGCTCCCAAGTTATGGTAGCCACCTTGGCACGGTTGGGTTCCGAGGAGCCCTTTTGGATCTTTGAAGCTTCCATAATTTGGACCGCCACCGGGGGCATCTTGGTTATAAAGGAAAACGATTTATCCTTGTATACAGTGATAATAGCCGGGATAAGCTTGCCGGCATAATCCTGTGTACGGGCATTAAACTGCTTACAAAATTCCATAATGTTAATACCCTTGGCACCAAGTGCCGGACCTACCGGCGGAGAAGGATTGGCTGCACCGCCTTTGATTTGCAACTTAATTACGCCGCTTACTTCTTTAGCCATTGTTATATATTATTTTTCTTCCCTTATTATTGTTTTTCAACTTGCATAAAACTCAACTCCAATGGGGTTTTCCTACCGAAAATCTTCACCATCACCTTGAGTTTTTTCTTTTCTTCATTTATTTCTTCAATAACCCCGCTAAAACTACTGAAAGGGCCATCGGTAACTGTAACAGTTTCGCCAACAATAAACGGTATATTAACCTCCTCGCCCTGCTCAGCAAGCTCATCAACTTTACCCAATATCCGCTTTACTTCTGAAGGACGCAGTGGTACCGGCTTCTCTTTAGATCCGAGGAAATCGATCACTCCGGGAACATTTTTAATAATGTGTGGAATTTCACCGGTCATAACTGCCTCTATCAAAACATAGCCCGGAAAATAGTTCCGTTCTTTACTAACCTTTTTTCCCTTGCGTATCTGATAGACCTTCTCAGTAGGAATTAGCACCTGAGTGATCTGATCTTCAAGGTTTAAACGTTTAATCTCGCTTTCGATATATTGTTTAACCTTTTTCTCGTTTCCGCTCAAGGCCCTGATTACATACCACTTCTTAACGTTTTTGTTGTCTTCGCTCATATATAATACCTCTTCTCCCTTAACTTTGGAGTATGTTTTAGGAGCCCTCTATTATTAGAACAATTTGTAAAATTCCTGCAAGATCCTGCTGAAGGATATATCCATAAGATACACTATCAGCGCTATGATAAGTGCAGCAATCGATACAACGATGGCACTGTTTTGCAATTCGCTCCATGATGGCCATGAAACCTTATGCATAAGCTCATCGTAGCTTTCTTTAACGTATGTCTGCAGTTTTAATTTAGCCATTGTACGTATAATTTAGCACGGGTGGTAAGACTCGAACTCACAACCTACGGTTTTGGAGACCGTTGCTCTACCAGTTGAGCTACACCCGTGTATATCCATGAAAGGTACCCTTATCAATAAGGATACCTTCATGGGGGTTATTGTATTTTATTCCAAAATCTCAGTTACCTGACCGGCGCCAACTGTTCTGCCACCTTCGCGGATAGCAAAACGCAGGTTTTTGTTCATGGCGATCTGAGAGATCAGTTCAACTTCAATAGTTACGTTATCACCGGGCATAACCATTTGTACGCCTTCAGGCAGGTGGATCTCACCGGTAACGTCAGTAGTTCTGAAATAGAACTGCGGACGATAGTTTTGATGGAATGGTGTGTGACGACCACCTTCTTCTTTTTTAAGGATATAAACCTCAGCCTTAAACCTGTGGTGTGGGGTAATGGAACCGGGAGCGGCAATTACCATACCTCTTCTGATCTCATCTTTACCAACACCTCTAAGCAACAGGCCGGTGTTATCACCAGCTTCACCTCTATCGAGGATCTTACGGAACATCTCAACACCTGTTACTGTTGATTTCATTTTTTCAGCGCCAAGGCCAATTATATCAACAGGATCGCCTGAGTTAATAACACCGGTTTCAATTCTACCGGTAGCAACAGTACCACGGCCGGTAATGGAGAATACGTCCTCAACAGGCATCAGGAATGGCTTTTCGCTATCACGCTCCGGAAGCGGAATCCATGTATCAACTGCCTCGAGGAGTTCCCAGATTTTTTCAACCCATTTTTCTTCCTTGTTTAAAGCGCCCAGTGCTGAACCTTGAATAACAGGCGCATCGTCACCTTGGAATTCGTAGAAATTAAGCAATTCCCTGATTTCCATCTCAACCAATTCCAGGAGCTCTTCGTCATCAACAAGGTCGATCTTGTTCATGAAAACCACAATGCTAGGCACACCAACCTGGCGAGCAAGAAGGAGGTGCTCACGGGTTTGTGGCATAGGTCCGTCGGTTGCAGCAACAACCAAGATCGCACCGTCCATCTGCGCTGCACCAGTTACCATATTCTTAACATAGTCAGCGTGACCGGGACAGTCAACATGTGCATAGTGTCTATTTTTAGTTTGGTATTCAACGTGTGCTGTATTGATAGTAATACCCCTTTCTTTCTCCTCGGGAGCGTTGTCGATAGAATCAAATGTCTTCACTTCAGCAAGTCCCTTGTCCTTCAGATTCAAGGTGATTGCAGCAGTTAAAGTAGTTTTACCATGGTCCACATGCCCAATAGTCCCAATGTTTACGTGCGGTTTGGAACGATCAAATTTTTCTTTTGCCATATCAAAAATGTTTTGTTAGTGGTATTTACAAATTTATGTTTTGCTACTTGCTCATTAAAATTTACACTCTTCAGGAACTTTATCACCCCCACATGGGCAAAAGCCACCTGAATATCTTGCATTGAGCGGAAAACGGGGTTCGAACCCGCGACCTACAGCTTGGAAGGCTGTCGCTCTAGCCAACTGAGCTATTTCCGCTTATTTGGTGGGGAGAGGAGGATTCGAACCTCCGAAGGCATAAGCCAACAGATTTACAGTCTGCCCCATTTGACCGCTCTGGAATCTCCCCAATTTTTACAATATGTTTAGAACGTGTGGTGAAATTTCCTGCTTGCCGCCTGGCTAACTTTAGCCCCTGCGAAGGAATAAAGCCAATCCCGATTTAGTCGGGACCCCATTTGACCGCTCTGGAATCTCCCCAATTTTTACAATATGTTAAGAACGTGTGGTGAAATTTCCTGCTTGCCACCTGGCTAACTTTAGCCCCTGCGAAGGAATAAAGCCAATCCCGATTTAGTCGGGACCCCATTTGACTGCGCTGGAATCTCCCCAATTTTTACAATATGTTAAGAACGTGTGGTGAAATTTCCTGCTTGCCGCCTGGCTAACTTTAGCCCCTCCGAAGGAATAAAGCCAATCCCGATTTAGTCGGGACCCCATTTGACCGCTCTGGAATCTCCCCTTTTTACAATATGTTAAGAACGTGTGGTGAAATTTCCTGCTTGCCGCCTGGCTAACTTTAGCCCCTGCGAAGGAATAAAGCCAATCCCGATTTAGTCGGGACCCCATTTGACCGCTCTGGAATCTCCCCAATTTACAATATGTTAAGAACGCGAGCCAATGGACGGATTCGAACCGCCGACCGGCTGATTACAAATCAGCTGCTCTGACCAACTGAGCTACATTGGCATGATTTCAAAAAACCTTCGCATTGAACAACTTACCACCCACCTTTTTTATTATAACTTTATGAATTTTATTTAAACGTGGGTAAATCCAATAAAAACTGCTTCAATCCTGCCCTGTTAAAATAAAAGCAGCCCTTTCGTCAAAAAGGACTGCAAATGTATGAAACATATAATTAACAAACAAAGCTTTTCAAAAAATTTTCTAAAATTAAGAGCGCAGTTTAGCGTCTGGCTTTTTCTTTGTGCTTTTTAAGCTGTTTTCTAAGTGCACCAACCGCCGTATCAGTTGCTTCCTCAAAAGTTTTGCTTTGTTTCTTGGCAAAGAGATCATCACCGCGAACCTTAAGCCGTATTTCGGCCACCTTGTTCTCCGGTTTATCGGTATTTTCAATTTTTAACATTACCTCACTACCTATAACACCATCGTGCATATTAGCCAACTTTCCCAACTTCTCATTAATAAAATCCTCAAGTTTTCTATCGGCCTTGAAGTGGACTGATTGAATGTTTACATTCATAGATAACCTCCTTTTTTTAAGCCTTTGGGTGGGCTTGGTTATAAATTGCTTTTAACTTCTCAATGGTATTGTGGGTATATACTTGCGTGGCTGCAAGACTCGAATGCCCCAGCAATTCCTTGACCGCATTCAGGTCGGCTCCATTATTCAGCATATGTGTTGCAAATGAATGCCGTAACACATGTGGGCTTTTCTTTTCTATAGTTGTTACCAGGTTTAAGTAATTGTTAACTACCCTATAAACAAGACGCGGATAGATTTGTTTCCCCTTATCCGTTACAAATAACCAACTGTCTTGCCCTGGCTTACCAAGGGTTTTTTCCCTTTCCTCCAAATAAGTCTTCAAGAGTTTTATCATCTGAGGGCCCAAAGGAATAAGACGTTCTTTATTACGCTTTCCCAATACACGAATCCAAGAATTGTAAAAATCGATATCCTGATGTTGTAAATTGACCAATTCATCACGACGCATGCCGGTTGCATATAACAAAGCAATTATTAACTGGTTGCGTTTGGCCTTGAAATCCTCTCCAAAATCAATCTCAGTAAATAGTTTATCCAGATTGTCTTTCTCAACAAAGGCGGGTAAACGTTTGGATGTTTTTGGGGGAATAAGCTTACCAACTGGATTGCTCGTAATGGTTTTTTCGCGCATCAAATATTGAAAATAAGTCTTTAATGTAGATAGTTTTCGATTGATGGTTCGCGCGGTATAATCATGGTTCAGCATATCAACAAGCCATGAACGCAACATGGATGCATTAGCTTCATGTAAATTGGAAATGTGGTAATTGTTGTAAAGATAAGCGGATAGTTGTTCTAAATCATTACGATAGGCCTTAACGGTATGGGTAGAGTATCGTTTTTCATCAACCAGATATGCTATAAACCGTTCATCCAACATCCACCAATGAATAAGAAGAAATTTTAACCCGTTAAATTGAAACGTTTAAAGTTACAACAATATTTTTACGGATCAAAATTTCTTCTCAACCAAGAATGAAGGGATAAAAGCTTATTCGCTCTTTTGTCTCAACTGCTGTACATAGATAGCTTTCATCTTTTGCTGCCGTTTGGAGTCAGACGGTTTGGTATACTTCTGTCGTTCGCGCAACTCTTTTACGACTCCTGTTTTCTCAAACTTACGCTTCAGCTTCTTCAAAGCCTTGTCTATGTTTTCACCTTCTTTTACTGGTACAATAATCATTAAGAAATACCTCTCTTTTTATTATTTATTGATTTGGCGGTGCAAAAGTATTTATATTTTTCATTAAAACAAAGTATTCTTCTCAATTTTATTGTACGCGCTTGCGGAATTAAAACAATTTTTTTAATCCCAACGTTATTATATGAAAGTGAATAAATTACCTGGGGCCCCAATTTTGAAGATGAAAAGAATGGGAGATTTATCTCAAAACAGGGGTTACAAAAAGGGAGTTTGACGATTAAAGGAGGAAGAAGCTAGGGGGAAAGATGCACATAAGAATAACAATCATTGGATTAATAATTATATTAATTGCCCCTTTCACAAAGGGGCAGCTTTATAGTGGTAGCCAGGTGTTCACACCGCAAATAGGAGTAAACATAAGCGCTGGCGCCAATCAGTTTTATGGTGATGTTCAACAAGAAAGCAATCCGTTTTCGAAAATTAATAATGAAACTGAAGCGGCATTCAGTTTAAATGCTATATGGCGATTAACGCCTGTAATTGGTGCCCGTGGCCAGGTATTTTATGGTCAGCTCACGAGTATCAGAACAGACCGGAATAAATATTTTATTGCTGATATATTTGCCTATAACCTGGTAGCTACATTCGACCTTTCGACACTTGTTGCCGGTTATAATCCCGATAGGTTTATTTCATTTTATGCTCTTGGAGGAATTGGTCTTAGTAACTGGCGAACAACACTTAGAGCAATTGATACCGATGCCCAATTGGCCGGAAACGGCCTTAGTGGAGACTGGACCACCGAGATAACATCGCCATTCGGTATAGGAGCTAACGTACGGATTAATGACAACTGGTACATTACCATGGAAAACGCATTAAATTATATGGTAAATGCCGATCGTGATGGTGGTGGCGATATGTTGGATGCTGAGCCTACCGGCACGAATAACGATGCCTATAATTATTTCTCCATTGGGATTAGCTATTTCTTCCTGAATGGAAACGGAGGTGGTAGCCAATATAACAGGGATCATCAATACGATGCCGATAAATTCGATTGCAGTAATTCTTTCTGAGTATGCACAGGATTTATTAGAACTTACCCGTTTTCAGGTAACAAAACCGTTAATCATGGCATCAGATCCTCGATAATATTTTTCAAATTAAAAAAGGGAGGTCATCGAAATGTGCCTCCCTTTTTCATTCAACATCCATACGTAATATTTACAGATTTTCCAGTATGAACCTGGTCATCCTGTCGTATAAATGATAGGTAGTGTTCTTCCCTGTATATATGCCATGATTACTGTTTACATACATTTGCATGTCAAATTGCTTATTGGCAGCAACCAACGCTTTTATAAAATCCCATGAATTTTGGGGATGCACATTATCATCGGCTGTTCCATGAACGATCAGAAAATTGGCATCCAGTTTTTCAGCATGATTAATGGGGGAGTTTTGATCATAACCATCGGGGTTTTCCTGGGGAGTACGCATGAACCGTTCGGTGTAGATATTGTCATAATAACGCCAGTTGGAAACCAGGGCCACGGCAATGCCGGTTTTAAAGTGTTCGGCACCCTTAGTCATGCAAAGCGAGGTCATGAAACCGCCGTAGCTCCATCCAAACATACCGATGCGTTCTTCATCAACATAATCGAGACCTGCCAGGTATTTGGCTGCTTCAATCTGATCGATGGTTTCATATTTGCCAAGTTCCAGGTAAGTCATTTTCTGAAATTCCTGTCCACGACCGCCGGTGCCACGATTGTCAACACATGCAACAATATATCCTTTTTGCGCCAGCATCTGGAACCAGGCCGAGCGGTAATTCCACCGGTCCATTACCAGTTGCGATCCAGGACCTCCATAAACATACATGAATACGGGGTACTCTTTGGCAGGATCAAAATCGGGTGGTTTTATCATATAGCCATTCAGGGTTACCTTTCCTTCGTATGGATACACATCACCGCCTACAGAATCATGATTAAAGCTGAAAAACTCAATAGGTGAAAAACCGTATTCCTTAATGGTTTGTTGCACCTTTTCATTTTTTTGCAGTGTGCGCAACTCTTTACCGTTCGATTTATGCACACTTATATAAGAAGGCGTATTGGCATCGGACCAGTTGTTTACATAATAATCATAAGTGTAGCTGAATGAAATACTATTGATACCTTCCCGCTCAGTTAATTGCTTTTTTCGCCTTCCGTTAAATTTGATCTTATACAATTGGCGCTGTAAGGGAGAATTTTCGGTTGACATGAAGTATATTTCTTCCCTATCCTCATCAATACCCTCAATGGAAGTTACCTCCCATTCACCATCAGTAATCTGGCTTACCTGGTTACCTTGCAGATCATACATGTAAATGTGGTGATAACCGTCCTGCACACTTTTTAAAATAAAATGCTCTCCATCTTCCAGGAACTTCATATTATCGTAATCCTCTATTTCGAGGTAGTATTTATTCTTTTCCGAATAGATTTTACGGCTCTTTCCGGTTGATGCATCGGCACCAAGGATAAAAAGCTTGTTCTGATGACGGTTCATCAGGTATACGGCCAACTCCTCGGGGTTTTGAGTCCACCGGATGCGTGGAACATATTCATATTTTTTGTCACCCATATCCACCTGCACTTTTTCCCCTGAAGACACATGATAAATATACACGTCTACAACTGAATTCTCTTCTCCGGCCTTGGGGTACTTATATTTATGCTCATCAGGGTAGAGGTCGCCGTACTTGGTTAACCAGTATTCTTTCACATCGCTTTCATCAAATCGCATATAGGCAATGTTTTCGCCATCGGGTGACCAGTAAAAACCTTTAACAATGGAAAATTCTTCTTCATACACCCAGTCGGTGGTACCATTAATAATATGCCGATCGAGCCCATCGGAAGTTATTGGTTTCTCGGAGCCTGTTTCCAGGTTTTTAAGGAAAAGGTTATTATCCCTTACAAAGGCTATTTTACTTGCATCGGGTGAAAAAGCGGCCAGGTTAACCTTACCCTTTTCCATGTCAGTTAAAGGTTGGAGTGAATTATTTTCAAGGTCATAAATGTAAAAATGTGATTTACTCGAGCGGCGATAGATGCTTTCGCGCTGGGTAGCCAATAACAGCTTGGACTCATCATCGGAAAACTTATAGCTGCTTATTCTGATGGCTTCTTCCTCACCTTCGGGAATAAGCTGATCGCCACCAACGATTACCCTGGTTTTATCCCCGGTTTTGTAGCTGTATTCTACCAGAGAGTCCTTTTCAAGCACTGTGTAATGTTTGCCATCATTCATGGAATTCATTCCACTTACTCCCCTTGGATAAAACTTACCCGAGCGGAATACGTCACTAAGCGTGATTTCTTTGTGATCATTCTGTGCCTGGGTTTGCAGCGCCACAATAGTCATCATCAAAGTGGCGATAAGTACGGTTGTTGTTTTCTTCATATGAGTATAATTTTTACTTTTAAATGTTTTATATGGTTTTGCAACAGCCAAAGATAAAAATTAAACGATGAATAAACCCTACATTGACATGGAACGTATTTCTATATTTCTAAACGCAATCAAAAAGATAGGCATTTACGGATTGATTATCACAGGCTTGGTTTTTTCCTGGCAGGTGACTTCAGCCCAGGAAATTCCTAACGCCGGGTTTGAAAACTGGGTAGATCATGGTAGTTATCAGGATCCCGCAGAGTGGGACACCCCTAATGAGGAGTTATCTTTTTTGAATATTGCTGTGGTGATGAAGGAAGAAAGCATTGTGCATAGCGGTAATGCTTCGGCTATGCTTCAAACAAAGGACGCCGAGGTTGAAGTTATACCGGGATTTGCCACAACCGGTGAATTCACCATGGATCCGCAAAGCCAGGAATATTCAATAACCGGGGGTATCGCTTTTGAAAAAAGACCTTCCTCGGTGCAGGGATATTTTCAATATGTTCCTGAAAATAATGATACATGTTCGGTTGGCGGTCTTTTAACCAAAGGCAGTGGGAATAATAAAGATACCATTGGGATTGCTTCATTTTTCACAACCCAAACGGTAAACAGCTGGACCAGATTTAAGGCAACATTCACCTATTTATCCACCGAAGACCCCGATACCCTTAACATTTTAGCAATTTCTTCATCAGCCACCGATCCACAGCCTGGAAGTCGCTTATATATCGATGATCTGGAATTAAAATATTCCACCGGAATTAACGAACCAGCCTTGGCCGAGCACATTCACATAAATCCACACTCCCAACCCGACCGGTTGGATGTGGAATTCGACTTCCATGAAAAAAAGCGGCTGACGATCAGCATTTATGACCTACGGGGGAAAGAAATCACCCGGTTGGATCTGGGATATCAACACAAAGGTCATCAAGCCGTGAACTTAAACGGATTATCAAGCCAGGCTTATATCATAAAAATCAATGCCGGCCGGCAGGTGCTGTCCAAAAAAATCATTTTATAAGCCCTAATGGCTATTCTTTTATTATTTTTGTGCCCCGGCAAGGGTTGTTAGCTCATCCCGATGTCTATCGGGAGGTTTAGAGTGCAGCATTAAAGGGTTGTTAGCTCATCCCGATGATTATCGGGAGGTATAGAGCGCAGCATTAAAGGGTTGTTAGCTCATCCCGATGATTATCGGGAGGTATAGAGCGCAGCATTAAAGGGTTGTTAGCTCATCACGATGATTATCGGGAGGTTTAGAGCGCAGCATTAAAGGGTTGTTAGCTCATCCCGATGATTATCGGGAGGTTTAGAGCGCAGCATTAAAGGGTTGTTAGCTCAGTTGGTTTAGAGCGCATGCTTGACAGGCATGAGGTCACTGGTTCGAATCCAGTACAACCCACATAGAAATTAGGTAGTTATGGGGTACAAATCCCAACTACCTTTTTTATTTGTGGCTGTTTTTATAGCTACCGGAGTATGGGCACAGGATAAAAACATGCCCGAAATCGTTAAGGAAAAAAGCAATAAGATCATTATTTCGGAATAATTACGCTCCTTAAATAAAAGGAAAAGCCTCCGTTCCTAGGAACGGAGGCTTTTTTAATCATCGCCATTTAACAAACCATCCTATTGGTCTATTGCGTTTGGTAGATCAACTCATCGCCATTATTCATCCGGAACAGGTAACCCTCACCAGGCTCAAGATCACCGATGTTATTCACCCAATTCGGGCCGATCTTTTGAAGGGTATTGCCTGCGGAGTTACGAACAAAATCGAGGTTATCGTTTAGAATTTCACTTAAAGCTACTTCTGCATCCACCGGCATATCGAGGATATAGCTCACAAACTGGTAACCGCTTTGCAAACTGATCGGCGTATCGGAAGCAATTTGTGTACCGCTTATCACCAGTTCATCATCGCCGGTCATGCGGAAAAGGTAACCTTCGGTAGTTACCCAATCGCCAATATTATTAACCCAGTTGGGGCCAATCTTTTGAAGGGTGTTACCCTCCGAATTTCGTACGAAATCCAGGCTTACATCCTGTAAATCTTCCGTTACAACAAGCATGTCAGGGTTTTCAGGCATGATATAAGATGAAACGAACTGGTATCCCTGCGACAAGGATATAGTTTGTTCGGGAACCATTGGGGTAGCGGAAAGCACGCTGGTATAAATATAATCACCGGTACTATTGCCATTGCCATTGGCGGCATTCCCGGCAATATAAAAGGTTACTTCCTCTACTCCACTATTTTCATCCGGTGCTGTCCATTCAAAGGACCAGGTGTTGTTCGAGTTGGCACCCTGATGGCCTACATAATCCCTGCCGCCACTCGATTGTAATGATGTGTTATCCGTATTGATCAAGGCAAGCGTTCCGGCCATATTATCGTCCTGGTCAAGCACTGTGGTTTCAAAGCCAAAGCGCGATTGCACCGGATCGGATACCTCAACGTTCATTACATAGGTTTCGCCATAAGCAAAGGTGCTTCCACCGTTTTCGAAAGCAATGGTCACTTCACCCTCGCCTGAACCACCGCTATGACATTGGGTGCAGGTGTTTTCACCGGGTGCTCCTGTTTTACCGGGCGGTGGCTCGTAACTGTACCTCAGGTCTTTTGTTGAGTGTATTGACAATACTGCTGTCAAAACAACCGCAACAATCCAAAGTAAATGTTTCATAAGTAATAGGTTTTTGGTTAGTAAATAGGTTTTTTCGGTTTTAAGCATAGAATCATGCATTAAAAATTAACACTACTTACTGTTAAAAGTTGGATTTTAACTATAATTTTTATTGTGATAATCAGATTGTTAAACAATTTAAGCCGCTTCATTGAACAATTTCAAATTATGATTGTAATTATTATCAAATTATAATTATTTTAATTTAGGAATATTTAAAAAGGAGGAATTATGAATAAAGCAACCATGAATGCGAAAAACAACGAAGCATTAAATCAAATTGGATTGGAACAGGAAAAATCAAATCGCATAGTTGGCAAGTTGAATGAATTGCTGGCCGATTACCACATATTTTACCAAAATGTGCGTGGATTCCACTGGAACATAAAAGGTGAGCAATTTTTTATATTGCATGAAAAATTCGAAGAATTGTATAACGATCTCTTTGAAAAAATCGACGAAATTGCCGAACGCATCCTTATGCTTGGCGAAACGCCCGATCATAGTTATTCACGCTTTCTCGACAAGTCAGAAATCGGGGAAATGACGGATGTTAGCGAACAGAAGGAAACCGTGAGCCGCGTAGTTGAAGGGTTGCAAACACTTGTAAGCAAAGAGCGTGAATTGCTGGAGCTAACGGATCAATTGAATGATGAAGGCACCAACAGTATGATGAGCGACTACATTGGCGAGCAGGAAAAGAGCATTTGGATGTACAATGCGTTCTTGAAGTAATCTCTGAAAATTCAATCTTTATAAAAGTCATGCCCATCAGTTTTAAAAAGGGCATGACTTTTTTGTAGGTACCCT
>JAIPAP010000033.1 GCA_021740045.1 Bacteroidales bacterium | reverse complement strand
GGACAAAGGAAGCATCGTATTCAAGCGCCCCGACATTATATTATCACACGATAACTCGGCAAGCATTGCCGGCACCTTTAAAAAGATGAACGGTGATAAGATAGCCGACCCCGATCAATTACTTATTGTGCTCGATCATAACGCCCCTCCTACCAACGCTAAGTTGGCTAATGATTACCAAAAAGTGAGGGATTGGGCGAAAGAACAGGGCATCACCAAATTTCATGATGTTGGCAGCGGCATCTGCCACCAAATCATGGCCGATTATGCCAAACCACAAATGATCATTGTGGGCAGCGATAGCCACACCTGCACGGCAGGAGCCTTTAATGCTTTTGCTGCCGGTATCGACCGAACAGAAACAGCAGGCCTTTGGAGCCAGAGTGAAACCTGGTTCCGGGTTCCGGAATCCATAAAAATAACGCTCAACGGCAAATTACCCGAAGGGGTTTTTGCCAAAGACATTTCGCTATGGATCATTGGAATGATCGGTTCAAGCGGGGCCGATTATCAATCCATCGAATATCATGGCGATGGAGTTAAAAATCTCACAATTTCGCAACGGATGACGCTGGCTAATCTAGCCTCTGAAATGGGCGCTAAAAATGCCGTATTCCCGGCAGATGAAGTGCTGGAGGATTACTATGGTGAAAAAATAGAAGGCATTTGGGCTGATACGAATGCTGAATATGCCAATGAAATCGAAATCAACCTGGATGAACTTTTCCCCGTGGTTGCTGCCCCTCATCATGTGGATAATGTGAAGGCGCTATCGGAAGTGGAAGGGACTCCTTTAAATCAGGCTTTGGTGGGGACATGTACCAACGGCCGGTTGGAAGATTTACGCGAAGCGGCTTCTGTTTTAAAAGGAAAGAAACTACCGGTTGGATTCCAGATGCTGATCATCCCGGCTTCTAAAGAAATTTATAAACAGGCTATGCAGGAAGGTCTTATGGAAATATTTATGGATGCCGGCGCCAGTGTTTTATCTACCTCCTGTGGCCCTTGCCTGGGAACCGGACAAGGTATTCCTGCCGATGATTATAATGTGATTTCAACCGCTAACCGGAATTTCAAAGGGCGTATGGGTAACAAAAATGCCAGCATTTACCTGGCCTCTCCCGCAGCAGTCGCGCATTCAGCCCTTAATGCAAAGATCACCGATCCGCGCGGTATTTCAGCCAAAGATAAGTTTCCGTATGAAAAAGAGCAGTCGAAAACCGTTGAAGTTAAAGAAGGCGAAAACCGCCGGGAGAATGGTGTGTGGAACTATGCCGATGTAAACAACCTGAATACCGACCAAATGTTTGCGGGCAATCTCACCTACAACATCAATAGCTCCGAACCGGATAAGATCATGCCGTATTTGTTTAAAGGTTTCGACGACAGTTTTGCCGAAAAAGTACATGAAGGCGATATCCTCATAGCCGGCAACAACTTCGGCTGTGGCAGTTCCCGAGAGCATCCGGCCGTTGGTCTCTCCTATGCCGGAGTGAAAGCAGTAATTGTTAAATCGGTGAACAGGATTTTCTATCGTTCTTCTGTCAACCAGGGATTACCGATCATCATTCTCCCCGAAGCTGTTGACGCTTATAATCAAGGCGACAAAGTAGACGTGGATTTTCACAATGGAAAAGTTTTCATTGGGAATAAAGAATTCCATTTTGCCCCGCTCCCGCAAAAGCTTATGGATATATTCAAATCCAAAGGGCTGGTGAATTATGTGAAGGAACATGCTTAACACTTTCTTATTGATTTGTTAACCAAAACATAAAGCAATATGTAAGTATTCAATCCGTTTGAAGTGTTTGATTGCAAGATGATTTTGAGGAAAGAAATTTCATGAACAAGGCGCTGAAGTACGGAATTCCATTGGCATTGACAGCAGGCATCATTATTTTTGCCGCTATCGAATTTCCGAAATATGCTTCCCGGATTCCGTTTTTCGCTGTGCTTGTGTTATTGGAATATTACTTGTGGACAGAAGTCAGGCAGCGAATTACCCGATTCCAAAGAACCACTAAAGGGTTGATAACAGGTGTTTATTGGTTACCCCTGGTGCTTTTTGGAGGTTTTATCGTGGGTGCTGTTATTGTTCCGTTTAAAGTTTGGAACGATATCCTAAGAACATACTGGCTGGGTATAATTGCCCTTTTATATATAACCAAAGCTTTCCCCATAGTCTTCCTGGTCGTTGCGGAAATAGTTCGGTTTATTCGCTTTTTGATCAGGCAATTACAACTTAAAAAAGTTCGTTACACATCGTTAAAAAGAAGTAAGACATTATTTATTATGGGATTATTATTTGGCAGCATAGCCTTTATAGGCTTATTCGTGGGAATGACCAAATGGGTTTACGATTTCCGCGTTAAGAAGGAGATCGTCAGGTTAAACGATCTCCCTGAGAATTTTCGCGGCATGCGTATTGTTCAGATTTCGGATCTGCACCTTGGAAGCTGGGCATCAAAAGCCCCCCTTGAAAAAGCAGTAAGACAAATCAAGCATCTGAAGCCCGATATGGTCTTCTTTACCGGCGATTTGGTCAATTACACCACCGGCGAAGCTTTTCCTTTTGAAGAAACCCTGGCTAAAATTCAGGCTCCTTATGGCGTATATTCCATCCTGGGTAACCACGATTATGGTGAATATGTAAAATGGAAAAACCCTGCCGATAAGCGACAAAATATGACCGATATGTATGATCTTCAAAAGCGCGTCGGCTGGAAGTTGCTCAATAACGAGCATCAGATCATTGAGAAAGACGGCGAGAGCATTGCGGTAATCGGGGTTGAAAACTGGAGCTCACATGCCCGCTTTAAAAAGCGTGGTGATATGAAAAAAGCCATTGCCGGCCTCAATGGTATAGATACCAAGCTTTTACTCTCACATGACCCAACACATTGGGAGTCGGAAGTGAGTAAAGATTATAAGGATATTTCCCTCACCTTTTCCGGGCATACACACGGGATGCAGTTTGGGATTGAAATGAAGAAATTCAAATGGAGCCCTGCCCAATATGTTTATAAGTACTGGAGCGGGATGTATTCAAAAGATCATGGCAACAGGGATGACCAGTATTTATATGTAAACCGTGGATTGGGCCACATTGCCTATCCCGGCCGTATTGGTATTCTGCCTGAGATAACGCTTTTTGAACTACAGAAGGCAGGCTAATTCCGATTTTATAATAAATACGAAACATGAAGTTCCGGGAGTTAGACTAGCTGAGATATTTATTTGGTATCATCATCTTTACCTTTAAATATTTTTTTGAAAAATTCTTTAATCTTACTTATATTTTTAGTGTCTTTCTTTTGTTCCGGTTTCTCTTCCTGTTTCGCTTTTTTACGTGGTGTAAAAAGGTCATGCCATAATCGCTTTATAAGACCTTTTTCACGACATGGTTCGCAGGTCATCCGCTCATTATACTTGTTATTAACACCGAAAGAATGAAGATAGCGTTCATTCATCCCCAAAGTATCCATCGTCCTTAGGAATTTTGCTGCTACCGGAAGGCACATTGATGCTCCTGCACCCAAAGCATTATTAAAGTGCAATTTGTAATTCCGCGGGCTGGCATATACCCCGGCTGTAAATCTTCTGTTGAAAAAATAAAACCAGGCATCCGTGTATTCCTGGTTCGTGCCGGTTTTAGCGGCAAGATCATAATGAACATTAAATACATTGCGCAAGGAAGCTGCAGTTCCCTGCTCAACCACTTTTTGAAGTATAGCAGTAACTTGTTCCGAGATTACCGAATCAACTACTCTTGGAAATTTATCTCCATTATGTTTATAAATAATATCTCCGTTTGATTTGGTTATCTTTTCTATAAAATAGGGTGATAGTTTTCTACCCGAATTGGCAAAAACGGAATAAGCGACAACACCTTCCAGAAGCGATGCATTAATAGTTCCTAAACCGGCTGCAGGACCTTTGGGTAGTTGAGCACTCAACCCCAATTTGCCAATCATTTTCTTCACCGCTTCGTATCCAGTTTGCATATACATATCAACGGCAGGTATATTTTTAGACCGGGCCAGTGTATACCACATAGCACATTCTCCGCCGCTGCTTCTGTCGTAATTACGGGGCTTCCAACCTTCAAAGGCTTCGAAATCACTGGTATCATTATTAAAATAAGTACACGGTTCCATTCCTTCTGACAAGGCAGCCATTGCGACCAAAGGTTTAAATGCCGACGCCATAGGCCGTTTGGCTTTCACAAGGTCATAAGGTAAATAACGAAAGTGGTTGGAACCTATCCAAGTTTTTATAGCACCGCTTTGGTTATCAATCATTAACATGCCCCCTTGAAGCATTCGGTCATAATGCCATAAGCTGTCGAGCTTCAGCATGCTATCTATTCTAACACCTTGCCAGGTAAATACTTCACGCAACTTAACGCTATCCTTTGCATATAAGTCTTTCCGCTCCCGGTAATATTCATGCTTTCTACCTGAATATTCCAGATACTGATCCAGCTTATGTTGTTGAAACTTCAAGTGTTTATGAAGAACCTTCCTGGCCGCTCTTTGTAATTTTGCATTTAAGGTTGTTTGGATCACATAACCGGAAGTATAAGGATTGAGTTTATTTTGTCGTTTTCGGTTCAGGCTGTCAATAATGTGCTTAAGCCTTTTCCTTACCTGATATAGAAAATAATCAGCGGGACCTTCGCTATTTAAATTAGCATATTCCAAACGCAGTGGTATTTGTTGCAAACTATCTGCTGCCGCTTCATCTATGTATTTGTTCTGCTTCATTTGCTTGATCACCACATTACGTCTTTTAAGAGCATTTTCAGGATGAATACGAGGATTATAATAGGTGTTTGCTTTTAGCATTCCAACTAATAGGGCTCCTTCTTCAATGGTGAGATCAGACGCATGCTTATTGAAAAAACGGGTTGATGCAGCCTCCAATCCATACAGATCTTCTCCAAAAGGAATCGTATTCAGATACAATTCTAAAATTTTTTCCTTTCGATAAATATCCTCCAATCTTGTTGCAATAATGACCTCTTTTACTTTACTAATCACTAGGTCAAGACCTGTATTTCCTCTTCTCCCAAAAAGGTTTTTAGCCAATTGTTGGCTAATAGTGCTTCCTCCCCCGGAATTCTCATCACCTAAAAGCACTGTTTTATACAAAACCCGCAAATAACTCCGGTAATCAATGCCTTCATGCATGTAAAACCGGGAATCTTCCGTCGCAATCAATGCATGTTTAACATGCAACGGAATCTCATCAATGTGAATATTTATACGATTCAACTTGTAAATTTTCCCGATCACCACGCCTTGATCATCGGTAATAATTGAGGCTTGTTGATGTTGTATTGCGGTTAACTCGGCTTTGCCCGGAAGTGAACCGAAAAACCCCATATATACAGAAAGGACAAAAACCACTGGTATTAAAGCAAAAACTGCTACAAATGCCAGTAAAAAAATAATCCTTCTTTGCATACGAAAACCGGGATTTCCTTTTTTATTTCCTTTTCTTTTCTCATTCATGTTACATTAATGATATATTTTTTTAATATTGGTGGCTGTTTATAAGCCTATGGTTAAAAAACAACGCAAAAGCATCATTGTTCCCCATTATGGGTTTTCCAACGGAGACGAAACCCACGTTAAGGGCCATGCCTTTCGCAATTATCAATACTCCAGTCATGAGCGCCAATCGGTTATCAAGAATGTTCTACAAATGATTAACCGGTACCAACTCATCCCCGTCAGGAATGCGGAAATAGAGATAACTGTTAAAGGAGTGCAAAAAAATGTTACCACCGATCGTTCGGGATTTTTCAGTGCCACCTTACCGGTTTCCGACCCCAAAACCGGCTGGCAGGATTATACCTGTAAATTCACCGATGACAACACCATTTTCCCGGGAAGTTACCGTGTTTGTGATGCTTATGATACCGCTGTTATTTCCGATATTGACGATACTTTGCTCATTACCCATACAACCAATATTATCAGGATGATCAGCCTGGTGATGCTCAAGAATGCATTTACACGTAAAGCAACCCCGCAATTAGGCGATATATTCAAATATGTTGAGGAGCTCAGCGGGGAAAGTCTGCCTCAAGATTTCTTTTATGTATCGAACAGCGAATGGAATTTATACGATTTTTTAACCGATTTTTTCAGGCATAATAATTTCCCTGAGGGTATATTTTTGCTTCAACCCCTTCGCATTGGTATGCGCGATGTAGTCCTTAAAGCCCATAAATACGAAGATCATAAGCCCAAGAGTATAAAGCATTTGCTAAACTTCTTCCCGCAGAAGCCCTTTATATTTGTAGGTGATAACAGCCACCGCGATCTGGAAATCTATGCCGCGATCGGAAGGCAATTCCCCGATCGCATCAAAGGAGTGATCGTAAGGGAATTAAAGCGTGATAAATACCGCAGACGCAACCTGGTTTATTATGATAAACTTCGAGCCGATGGAATTCCGGTTAAGATCGTTTCTCAGTAATTGAAATTTCATATTTTAGTAGAAATGGGAAGGAAGGATTGAATGATTGAATGATTGAATGAATGGTTGATTAGAGGCTTATAACATTTTGCTCTATGCAATATGCTCGAGGCCATCCCGAAAATAATCATTAAAGCAAACATAACTATGGACAAACAACTCAAAGATCAATTTATCGAACGCTGGCAGAAATACTTTGGAGCTGCCGAATTGCCCATTACTTTTTATTATAGCGATGACCCTGCTGATGCCAGGCCACTTGAAAAGCCCAAAGGCCATCACTGTTTTATTGCTGATTTGAATAAAGTAAGAAACGGGGAATCCATTGCCCTGAATGGCCAAAACATAGGGTGCGGTGGGGGACTTCGTTATACAGGCTTTTCACAAAAGATAAGGCCTAATTTTAATTATTTTCTGTCATGCGGAATTCCGTTAGAGATGGAAGGTGAACGCTATAAACGCAAGCCGGAACTGGTATCGGAAATGATGAAAGATTTCCCGGATATGGATAAAAAAGGCCAATGGTTGGTATTTAAGCGTTGGGACCAGCTTACCGAAAACGATAACCCGGAAGTCGTCATCTTTTTTGCCACACCGGATATTATGTCGGGTTTGTTTATGCTGGCCAATTTCGATTATGTGGAACCTTATGGGGTAAAAACGCCTTTCTGCTCCGGTTGTGGGTCAATTGTATTGTATCCTTACCAGGAAAAGAACAAAGAAAACCCCCAGAGCATCATCGGTATGTTCGATCCTTCGGCCAGGCCCTATGTGCCCAAGGAACGCTTTACCTTTGCCACACCCATGAAGCGTTTCGAACAACTGATCGGTTACATGGATGAAAGCTTCCTCATTACCGATACCTGGAAAACCATCCACAAAAGAATTTGCAACACCGGTATGGACGGTGAGCATGCAGGGATGCAACATTAGATATTTGATCGTAAAGTAACACCTATAACGGATATTTGAAAAGTATTTCTCCGAGTATACGCTAAATTATAGATTGATTGGTTGATTGGTTGATTGGTTGATTGGTTGATTGGTTGATTGGTTGATTGGTTGATTGATTGATTGAAACCTAAGTTGAGCGACTTGAACGCAGTGAAAAATCGCTTTACTTATCCCGAAGCATCGGGACCGATTTAGAAATTGTTGCTTTTCACCAAATGGGTGAGGCGAAAAGCTTACAATTTCTTTATCGTGAGCGAGAATCGCTCAATTTGGGTGAAAGACATTACTGCCCGGAAAAAGCAGGGAGATTTCCTGCCCTCGCATTAGGCAAGGCAGGCGGGCCCGCTTCACAACTAATGGCAAGTTCTTGTTTGATACTGAGGGGAAAACGGTTTTGAATCATTCCCGATGAAGTGGGTGTGTCCAGTTAATACCGTTGAATCCCTCCGGGATTCGAATAACTCAACTATCAGAAATACCCTGTCATTGTAAATAATCAGCTCGTTATAAGCAATTGAAGTGCACAAGTATCGATTATCGGGAAGCGGATAAGGACTTCTGGGCTTGCCGCGATAAATGGGGAGCAATTAATTAATAAATTCACAATCAATCTATCATTTATTCCGAATTCCACTGATAAATTGATAAACAGAAAAATCAACACATCACCACATTAACACATTACCACATCACCAATTCGGCGCATTCTGGTGTGTTTTTTAAATGCACTTGCATTATTTAATATTCTTTCTTACCTTTATGCTCATACAAACCATTAAAAATTTTTACCATGAGAACCTTTATTTCCCTGATCATTGTTTCGATGTTGCTTGTTGGGTGCTCAAAAGATGACAGTATTTCCAACGGAGAAGTTCCCGATCAACCCGGTAATACCGGCGAAGAAAACTACAATTTCCCTGAGCCCGTTAATGTTACTTCCTACGACCAGGCTGATGAATATGCCAGCCAGGTTGATGAAGCATTCATTGATGCGCAGATGGAGTTTGCTTTTGAAACTTTGAAAAAGATCGATGAGAACAACATCCACGGTAGAAATATCGTGTATTCACCGCTTAGCACCTCGGTAGCCCTCACCATGCTGTATAATGGAGCGGTGGGCGAGACCAAACGGACACTTCACAACATATTACATTTTGATAAAATGACTTCCGGAGAAGTGAACCAACAATACCGCAAGTTGCTGCTCAGCTTGTCGCGGTGCGATACCAACATAAACCTGGGACTTGCCAACGCCCTTTGGGTGAGTATGGATTTGGAGGTAAACCAACGTTTTGTGGCCAAAAACCGGGCCTACCTGCTTGCCCAAACCCCACAGGTTGATTTTATGGAACCCACCACCCTTACCCGGATGAATGAATGGACTGCCGGGAAAACCTATGGAAACATCCACAAACTGATCACCCGCGACATGGATGATTTTTCGGGCGTTGCACTCGATGCATTCTCACTGGATGGGAAATGGACTATCGCCTTTAATAACTCATGGAACGAGATTGATGAATTTACCACAGCTACCGGTGGAACAAAAATGGTTGAATTCATGCGGACTATTGGGCGGGATTATACTTATCTGATCCCTTCTCCAAATAATGCGGGGCTGCCGAATGGTAAGGCAGTTCGTATTCCTTATGGACGCGGTAAAATCGCCATGTATATTTTCCTGCCCGACGAATATAAAGAACTGGATGATGTACTCACATACATGAGTCCAGACTATTGGAAAAGGTATCAATCCAATTTTATAGAATATCCGAATCTATGGGGACCTGAATTTAACTATATGCCGGTATTTGAATTACCCAAATTCAAAGTCGATTATACATATCATGTTGAAGAAATATTCGGTATTAAAGATGCTTTTATTAACAATAACGAATTTAACGCGATCTCCGAAAGTGTACCCCTTAACATAGCCTATAAGCAAAAAAGCTATGTGGAAGTTAATGAGGCGGGAATCCAAGTGGAAGAACAAGGAAATCCAGAAGATTTTATCACACAGGGGGTACCATTTGACATTAACCGACCGTTCTTCTTTCTCATACAGGATGACCGGACCAGTACAATATTGCAAATGGGGATAGTACGCTACCCATAAAGATTTCACAGATGCTGGTGGGTTTCAAATCCCCGAAGGGGTTGGAAACCCTCTGGCACAATCCTGCAGAGTGATGATCGGTATCATAGAATTTAGCTATGCAGATTTCACTAATTATTTGGAATGAAAATAAATAGCTTTTTTATACAACTGGCAATCATTACTTTACTGCCTACCTATTAAATAATTGTTAAGAAAGTATTGCACAGTATCAGGTAGAAAATTACATTTGTCCTGTTCAAATGTTCAAACATACTAACAAATTAAAATCAACAATTATGAAACTTAATTTTACACTTAGCAACACATTAAAAAAGGTTTTGAAAGCCAGAAACATTTTTGGTGTATTCCTTTTATCGGCAATCTTCATTGCCGGATGTTATGAATTCTCCCATGTGGGACAGCCGGAAGAAGCTTATACAAACAGCTCCTTTGAGGTACAGTTAATTGCTCATGAAGATGATGGAGAAAACGATTTTACAGTGGAAGGTCTCCAGGATATTGGTTTATTTGGGGTATTGATTCCTGAAGGATGGACCGTGGAAGACAGTATTTACTATCAAATAGTTTCCGAACAGGAAGAACATAACAATGATGGTTATTTACTGTATAATGAAGACAATTCACTAATGTTGGAAGATTCCATTGGATCAACGGAAGATTATTACTGGTGGGGAGCTGCAACCGATCGTGAAGCCGATATGATGTATTTCGACAGCCTCTATTTCAGTCCGAAAATCCTTACCGATGAAAAAACAGGTACTTTCTACCTGCGTTATGCCATCGGTGACGTTGATTACTGGGATCGTTACCCGGCTGATGATGTAACCGATCCGCAGGCAATTACCATAAAGAGTTCTGCCGGTATTTTTGATAACGAAGTGGAAGATTTCTTCACCGTTTATCCCAATCCATCCACCGGAAAATTCACCCTTAACCTTCAGGAATACAAGGGGGAAAAATTCAGCCTGGAAGTTTATGACCTTACCGGTAACCGGATAATGGTAAAAGAAAATGTAAATGATAGAACCATTGTGGATCTTAATGCAATGGCTAAAGGTATTTACCTGGTTAAATTATCACAGGAGAATAGCCTGGTAGGTGCCAAACGTATTATTATTGAGTAGGAGGAGAATATCAACTGCAACCACCCATCTGGGAGGTTGCAGTTTAATTAAAAGCATAACTATAATTGCATGTTTTATCCGATAAGGTACTATAAATAAAATGGGACCGGATAAAAAAGTTCAGGAATAGACTTTAATGTTTATGCAGTTATCATTACTTTTACAATTTGCATATGCGACTGGAAATCGATCATAAAAGCTCAGTACCGCTTCATGCGCAAGTAGAACAAATGCTTCGCACACTAATTGAATTGCCTGAATACAAAGAGGGGAAATTCCTTCCCAATGAGGTTGATATGGCCAAGCAGCTGGGCATTTCACGCAATACGGTCAGGCAGGCCATTAACCGTCTTGTGTATGAAGGTTTACTGGTAAGAAAGAACGGGGTAGGAACCAAGGTAGTTGATAAAAGCGTCAATACCAGGCTTTCCAATTGGCTTAGTTTCACCCAGGAGATGAAAGCAAAAGGAATAGCAATTAAGAACTATGAACTCACCCTGGACTGGGTAGAGCCTGATAAAGCACTTATAGAGTTTTTCAACTTAAAAAAGGCTGAACCTATACTCAGAATGCAACGTCTGCGGGGTAATAAAAGCCATCCCTTTGTGTTCTTTATCTCATACTTCCACCCCCGTATCGGACTTACCGAACAAGAAGACTTTACCCGTCCCTTATATGAGATCCTTGAACAGGATCATGCTGTTGTTGCCAAGTTATCAAGAGAAGAAATTAGTGCATTAAGTGCCGATGAATTCCTGGCCGAAAAACTCAAAGTAAACGCAGAAAAACCCATTCTGAAAAGAAAGCGATACGTTTTCGATCCCGGCAATCGTCCCATAGAATACAACCTGGGGTACTACCGCGCCGATAGCTTCATTTATACCATCGAAAGCGAAAGAAGTATCCAGTAATTTATGAATCATTATGCTAAGCTGAAGAAAGAGATGATACAAAAACATTTTATGTATAAATGTTCAGACAATACTAAAAAACAAAACACAAACTATAAACCTTTGATCATGAGAAATTATCATAGCATTCTTTTTCTAATGGTCTTTTCCCTGTTGAGCCTTGGGGTACTGGCCCAACAAAAGACCATTACAGGAAAGGTTACCCAAAAAGAAAACGGTTCTCCATTACCTGGTGTAACGGTGTATGTAAAAGGAACCAGTAACGGTACCATTACCGATGCCGATGGAGAGTATTCTCTGGACGTTTCACCTGAAGCTAAGGTGTTACGCTTTCAATTTGTTGGTATGAAAACCATTGACAAACAAATCGGAACCAAAGCCACCATTAATGCGGTATTGGAGAGCGATCAAATCAGTTTGGAAGAATATGTAGTGGTTGGTTATGGAGCGGTTAAGAAAAGCGATCTCACCGGTTCGGTAACCTCCATTAAAACCGAAAAACTGGAAAAGATCCCGGTGAATTCCATGGATCAGAAGCTGCAGGGCCAATCTGCCGGCGTGCGTGTTACCCAAACTTCGGCCCAACCCGGTGGAGCTACTTCCATCAGGATCAGGGGCGGAAATTCGATTATGGCGGGTAATGAACCGCTTTATGTTATTGATGGTGTGCCCGTAACCGGAAATACCGATCTTATATCATGGACCAATAGTCCCAATCAAAACGGGCTTAGTACGCTCAACCCAAACGATATTGAATCCATTGAAGTTCTTAAAGATGCTTCCGCAACTTCTATTTACGGAGCCCGCGGTGCAAATGGTGTTGTGCTCATCACTACCAAAAGCGGTAAATCAGGTGACGACAAGATCACATTTTCAGCCTACAGTGGTTTTCAGGAGAAAGCCAACAGCATCGATGTGATGAATGCCGAACAATACGCCCGCTTATATGACGAAGCTGGCATCAATGCCAACCCGAATTACACCCCGGCCTATCCCAATCCGGAATCACTGGGTGCAGGTACCGACTGGCAAAATGAGATTTACAGGCAAGCTCCTATGGAAAATTATGAGCTTTCGGTTTCCGGTGGAAATGAAAGCACAAAATATGCGCTTTCGGGGAATTATTATGATCGCAAAGGGATTATCCATGGCTCCGATTTTGAACGCTATTCTTTCAGGGCCAATCTTGAAAAAGATGTTAGCGACAAATTAAAAGTGGGGAATCACCTCACCATAAGCCAAAGTAACTCCGAAACCGTTTCCAGCGACACACCCGGTGGGTTTTTCCCGGGCGTGGTGAACACATCAATGATCATTAGCCCGGTATTGGATATTAAAGATGAAAATGGAAATTATACACTTACCGATCCGGTTGCTGATGCCTGGCTTAATAATCCGGTTGCGGTAACCCGCCAAGTGGAAGCCCTTAACCACGTAAAACGACTGTTGGGTGATGTGTATGCCGAATACTCCATCATAGAGGGCTTGAAACTGAAATCCAGTTTTGGGATTGATATATTATCGCAAACCGTGGATATGTATACTCCCCGTACCATTTATGAAGGCTCATGGAACGATGGTCAGGCCCGCTATGCCACCAATAATAACGAAATGTATAATTTCGAGAATACGCTTAATTATAACAGGCAGTTTAATGAGGAGCATTCACTGAACGCTTTGCTCGGCTTTACATATCAGGAAAGGGATAATCGTGCATTTATTGACGTAGCTACGGGCTTTCCAAACGATGTCCTCTCCTATTACGGAATTGAGAATGCCGAAAATATGCCGAAGATCTATACGGGCTTTAATAAGTCATCTCTCATATCCTATTTTTCAAGGGCCAACTATAGCCTCAAGAATAAATACCTGCTAACGCTTACCGGTCGTTTGGATGGCTCTTCAAAATTTGGCAAGAACAATCGCTTTGGATTTTTCCCATCAGCAGCTATAGCCTGGCGCATGTCCGAAGAAGATTTTATTAAAGACCTGGATATTTTTTCAAACCTGAAATTACGTGCGAGTTATGGTATTTCAGGTAACGAACGCATACCGAATTTTAGGTATATCCGTACCATTGCATCTATACTTTATTACTTGGGAGAGAGCCCGGCCAGCGGATTTGCTCCGGATCAACCCGGCAATAATAATCTGAAATGGGAAACAACCCGGCAGCTGGATGTGGGATTTGATATGGGATTCATTAATAACCGGTTGACCATTACTACTGATTATTACTATAAGAAGACGTTTGATTTACTTTACTACGCCGATCTGCCATGGTCAACCGGTTTTAATTCCTACCTGAAGAATATAGGTGAACTTGAAAATGAAGGTTTCGAGTTTGCCGTGCATTCCGATAATTTTGTTGGGGAATTCGCATGGTCAACCGATATGAACATCTCCACCAACCGAAATCAGGTGCTTGATCTAAACGGAAAAGAGCTTTTCATTAATAACGACCAGTATAAACTTAAGATCGGAAACTGGTCGGTAATACGTGAAGGTGAAGAAATGGGAAGCTTTTATGGCTGGGAAGCCGATGGTATCTGGCAGTCGGATGAAGCTGAACAAGCTACTGCATATGGTGCTCAGCCCGGTGATTTCAAATACATCGACCAGAATAACGACGGTAAGCTTAATGAAGAAGACCGTAAGATCATCGGCCATGCCTTACCTGATTTCCGCTGGGGATTAACCAACTCCTTCTCTTACAAAAATTTCTCACTTGATGTTTTTGTACAAGGAGTGCAGGGAAATGAAATCCTTAACGCCAACCGCTTTGAACTGGAATCGGGCAATGGTCTTACCAATGCATCCATTGATATGCTAGACCGGTGGACACCTGAAAATCCCTCGGATAAATATCCAAGGGCCAATCGCAATGCAGATTACCTGCATATGTCGGACCGCTACCTGGAAGATGGCTCCTATATCCGCCTGAAATCAATTTCTTTATCCTATGACCTTCCCCAAAATTTGTTGAAATCGGCAAAGATCAAAGGAGCCCGTATTTATATCACTGCCAAGAACTTGCTTACGTTTACCGATTACACCGGTTTTGACCCGGAAGTTAGTCACTTTGGCCAGGATAATACACGGGTAGGTTATGATTTCGGCGCGTATCCCAGTGTGAAAAGCTATATTCTCGGATTATCCATTAACATTTAAAGTTTAAGATTATGAATAAAGCAGCATATTTTTTAATCGCCATATCATTATTAATCGCTTCTTCATGCAGCAAGGAGAAGCTCGACCTGGATCCGCACCGGATCTATTACGATAATTTTTATCAAACCGAAGAATCGGCCTTGAATGCCATAAACGCTGTGTACGATGTTTTGGGTCAGGTGAATCAATACAACAGCCATATTTGGTATATACAGGATATCAGTTCCGATGATTTCAATGCCAATCCCAATTTGAATGATCCGGATGTTCATGAATTTGACCATTATACCCTGGAAGCTACTAATAATTATACAGAAGAAGCCTGGCAGGGATCATATTTAGGTATTAGCCGGGCCAATATCGTTCTGGAAAAGATCCCCAATACTGAAATGGATTCCACGCTTCAACAGCAAATTCTTGGAGAAGCTCATTTTCTCAGAGGGCTGTTCTATTTCAACCTGGCTCGCATGTATGGTGGAGTACCCATGGTAACCATACCGGTTTCTCCCGATTTAAGCGACGAAGAGGTATATAAAGAAAGAGCAGCTGTTGAAGATGTGTATGCTCTTATTATTGCAGATTTTGAAAAGGCGGCTCAAAAACTCCCTGAAAGCCATTCGGGAGCCAATAAAGGAAGAGCTACCTGGGGAGCCGCCAAATCTATGCTGGCAAAAGTGCATCTTACCCGCGAAAATTGGAATGATGCAGCCACCCATGCGGAAGCGGTTGTTAATTCAGGTGTTTATGAATTGTTTGATGATTATGCGGATGCCTTTAAAGAATCCAATGAAAACGGCAAAGAATCTATTTTTGAAGTCCAGTTTACCGCCAGCGTAAACAATGAAAATTCAAGATTGGTGATCAGCGGTTTACCCTCTATTCAATCGGTTTTCCCGGCAGGCGTGGAAATGTTACTGCCCACCGAAGATCTGCTGAATACTTTTGAAGAAGGCGATTACCGTAAGGAAGTGACCTTTTTTGATTCCTATTGGCAGCATGAATTCGAACCTCACCTTTGGAAATATTGGGACAGGGATGCTTATGAAGCAAGTGAAACCGGACAGTCAGGAGCTAATTTCAAATTGATGCGTTACCCCGAAGTACTGTTGATCTATGCAGAGGCCTTAAATGAGATCAACAATGGTCCCAATCAGGCTGCATACGATGCCGTGAATCAGGTAAGGGAGCGTGCCCGTAACGGCAATGAAGATGTTCTGCCCGATCTTTCGGGTTTGAATTATGAGGAATTCCGTGCTGCAGTATGGAAGGAAAAACGCCTGGAAACCATTAATGAAGGCAACCGCTGGTTCGACCTTAAACGAACCAACCGCTTGATCGAGCGGGTTAATGCCGCTAAAGGAAATAATGCGAATCCGCAAAGCTTTCACTACCGTTTCCCCATTCCGCAACGGGAGCGCGATTTGAATCCCAATCTTACACAAAATGAAGGTTATTAATAATGAAAGATAATGCAGCGATAGCAATTGACCTGGGTGGAACCAAGATAAAACTGGGTATAGTGGAAAAGGGAGAGGTCTTGGCCTGGACATCCATCGATGCTCAATCGGATAAAGGATTATTACCCCGCTTGCCGGTTATGGAAGATGAGATTGATAAGTTGTTGAATGAAGCCGGCAAAACTTCAAATGACCTGTCCGGAGTGGGATTTGCCACTCCGGGACTGGTCGATACCCAAAAGATGAAACTTATTTCCATTAATGATAAATTTTCCGATGCCCTGAATTTTGATTTTGTTAATTGGGCAAAAGATAAATGGGACATCCCGCTGTTTTTGGAAAATGATGCCCGTGCAGCCCTTGCAGGTGAATGGAAATATGGCGCAGGACGTGGAAAAGACGATGTAGTTGGCCTTACACTGGGAACCGGTATTGGCACATCGGCAGTAATGCAGGGTGAGTTAGTAAGGGGAAAGCATTTTCAGGCCGGTATTCTTGGCGGACATTTCATTGTGAATGTGAACGGAACGCCCTGCAACTGCGGAAACATTGGTTGTGCCGAAGCGGAAGCATCAACCTGGAGCCTGGAGAAAAAGGCAAAAGATGATCCCGCATGGCCGGAGAGCGAACTCTCAAAAGCCGAAAGGATTGATTTTCAATCAGTGTTTCAATTGGCCGAACAAGGAGATAAACTGGCGCTTAATATCCGTAATTACAGCCTCGATATCTGGGCCTCAACAGTTATTAATATGATCCATGCCTATGATCCGGAAATTGTGATATTGAATGGCGGAGTAATGGGCAGTGCCGGTGTGATCATCCCCTACATCGAACAAAAAGTTAAAGAACAGGCCTGGATAGGCTGGGGAGAAGTAAAAATCGTACAAGCAGAAAACATGAATAATGCCGCCCTCCTGGGTGTGGCTTATCTGGCAACAACATTGGAGAATCAGAATGGAGAAGACGAAGTTTGAAAAGCGACCGCTTGTAAGAATTGAAGGAAGGGAAAAGGACTGTTTGACCGGATGGGAGGCAACCAACCGGGAGTTGAAGACAGTCCTTGAAAAGGAAGATAAAACCGTTAAGATCATTGTTGTAGAAACCTATCAGGGCATTTTATATGAGGAAGTACTGGATAAACTGGTGAAGGGGCTCAAACCCGACCAGGTGATTGAATCCAAACAGGCCATGCATCCCGAAGAGAAGATCAGGCAACTAACCCATCAGGATGTAACCGATGACCGTATCTTTGGGTATATGACCCGCTTAAAAATGCAGGATTTCTTTGATCAGCAAAGCCTGGAACAAATTCAAAATGACATAGCGGAAACAGAAAATGGATTGATCTTAATTTTTGGACCCGGAGCCACACTCATAGCACCCGAACCCGATTTGCTGGTTTATGCAGACATGGCCCGCTGGGAAATACAGCTTCGCATGCGCGATAAGCTGGTTAACAATTTGGGTATCAATAATAAAACCGAATCACCGGAATCAAAATACAAACGGGGCTATTTTGTCGACTGGCGGGTATGCGACCGCTTTAAGCGACAACAGATCGATCGTTGGGATTACGTGCTCGACACTAACGATCGCTCTGCCCCCAAGATGGTTACAGGCGAAGCTATGAGGCAAGGCATAAAGCAGGCCGCCCGGCAACCGTTTAGCGTTGTACCGTATTTTGATGCCGGCCCTTGGGGCGGACAATGGATGAAAGAAATTTGCGGCCTGGATCGCAACCACCCCAATTATGCATGGAGCATTAATTGCATTCCCGAAGAAAACAGCCTGCTACTGGAATTTGGTGATACCATTGTGGAAATCCCCTCTCTAAACGTGGTGTTTTATCAACCCAATGAATTATTGGGTGAAGCAGTGCACGGACGATTTGGAGCGGAATTCCCTATCCGTTTCGACTTTTTGGATACTATGGATGGCGGTAATCTGAGCTTACAAGTCCACCCCACCACCGATTACATACAGGAAACCTTTGGAATGCATTACACACAGGATGAAAGCTATTATCTGATGGATGCCGGAGAAGATGCTTCAGTTTACCTTGGCCTTAAGGAAGGCGTCAATTCTGAAGAAATGATCGCTGATTTGAAACAATCGGAAAGGGACGGCACCGCATTTAACGATGAAGAATATGTGGAAAAATGGCCTGCCAAAAAGCATGATCATTTCCTCATCCCCGCCGGAACTATTCATTGCTCAGGTAAAAACAGCATGGTGCTGGAGATCAGTTCCACTCCTTATATCTTCACCTTTAAGCTATGGGATTGGGGGCGCCTTGGCATGGATGGAAAACCCCGGCCTATCAATATCAAACATGGGGAAAATGTAATCCAATGGGATCGCACTACAAATTGGACGCGCAAAAACCTCATAAATCGTATTGAAGAGATAGGTAGCAGAGATGGCTGGCGGGAAGAACGTACCGGCCTTCATGAACGTGAATTTATTGAAACCCGGCGCCACTGGTTCACCAAAAAGGTGGAACATCATACCAATGGAAACCTCAATGTGCTCAACCTGGTGGCCGGAAAAGAAGCCGTGGTAGAGAGCCCTGATGATGCTTTTATTCCTTTTGTGGTCCATTATGCCGAAACCTTTATTATTCCGGCATCGGTAGGAAAATATACCATCAGGCCATTTGGAAAATCGGAAGGAGAAGAATGCGCAACCATAAAAGCGTATGTAAGGATATAAGAAGCTTAATTGAATTTTTAGATGTTACTTTTGGCATTAAACAACTTTTAATGCAACTGAAAAGCGAATAAAATGAACAAAAAAACAGCACTAAAGATCAGTATCCCCGTTTTCATGTCATTTTACGTGATGGGGTTTGTTGACCTGGTAGGAGTAGCTACCGGTTACATCCAAAAGGATTTTCAGCTAACCGATAGTGTGGCACAACTTTTACCCATGATGGTATTCCTGTGGTTTGCCCTTATTGCTATCCCAACAGGCATCTTTCAGGATCGCAAAGGCAAAAAGTATACGGTAAACCTGGGTATGTTGCTTACCGGGGTTGGAACCATTATCCCATTTGTGTATTATTCCTACATTACCGCTATTATCGGTTTTATGATCCTGGGAATTGGGAACACCATTTTACAGGTTTCGGCCAATCCTTTATTGATCGATATTTCAAAAGAAGGAAGTAAAGCAGCTAATTTAAGTTTGTCACAATTTGTAAAAGCAATAGCTTCTATGCTAGGGCCGGCCATTACTGCTTTTGTTGCCAGCTATTTTGGCGACTGGAAATTGATATTCCCCATTTATACAGCTTTATCACTCCTGGTTGTATTTTGGTTGAGATCGGTGCATGTAGAAGAACGCAAGCCCGAAAAAGAACCGGCTACTTTTAAAAGTGCCTTTCGATTGTTAAAGAATCCTTTTATCCTGGCAATGGTCTTTGGCATTTTCCTTATAGTGGGTTTTGATGTTTCGATGAACAGCAACATCACCAATTTCCTGCGCGATCGTTTTGCCATTGATATTGATTCGGCTGCCCTGGGCATTAGCGTATATTTTGCCTCATTAATGGCAGGGCGGATTTCCGGAACTTTTCTGCTTCGTATTATCAAACCGGAATCCTTCCTTGTGGTAAGCAGCATTATTACCCTTGCGGGATTGGCGGGAATCATCCTGGCACCTACTTCTGCCGTAGCATTTGTCATGATATTTATTGCCGGATTGGGATTTGCCAATATATTCCCCATCTTCTTTGCCATCATTGTGGAACACACCCCCAAATACGCCAATGAGCTTTCGGGCCTGATCATTTTGGCCGTAAGTGGTGGTGCAGTAATTCCACCAATTATGGGTTTACTGAGTCAACATTTCGGAGTAACCGCCAGCATTTTTGTATTGGTTGCCTGTATTCTCTATGTGGGTTATGCCACATTGCTGGCCGTAAAACAATCAAAAGCCAAAGCGGCGTAAACCAATAATATGCAAAAACTAAAAAACATATCAATCTTATTTATCCTGGCCGGATTGACCTTATTTCCGTCATATCTTAAGGGGCAGGATGTGATCAGGCCTGCACAGGAACGCTTTAATAAATTCACTAAAGTGGACGACGGCTGGTGTGCCGCCGATGTGACCATATCGCTTCCCTTGCCCGGTGATAAAACCCTGTGGCTGTTTGGCGATACTTTTATTGGTGAAATGGAGGGAGAATTCAATATCAAAAACGGCGCCTCCACCATGATCAGGAATTCCGTGATCATTGAAGATAATGATGAATTAACCACCTATTACGGGGGAACACTGGAAAATCCCACTTCCTTTATTCCCGAACAAGGTGAAGCCTGGTTCTGGCCGGAACATGCTATTTTGGAAGAAGATACCCTGAGAATATTTGCATTCAGGGTTTGGAAGGGGGAAGGAAATCCCAATTTCCAGTTTAAAGTCGGTGGAACCCATATTGCATCCTTCAGCTATCCGGCCATGGAACACCTACACACCAAGCCGCTGGAAGCAGTTTTGGATACTAACATGCGATTTGGCACCTGCGTATTGGAACAGGAAGATTATACCTATGTGTTTGGCAAAAAAGACACCACGCAAAATACCTGGACCTGGCTCCTCCCCTACCTGGCAAGGGTTGAAAACTCCGTGATGGGAGATTGGGAATTTTATGCCGGTAATGATCAATGGTCGGAACATAGTGAAGATGCTGTACCTATTGGTGACCGGCCTATCAGTGAATCGCTGTCAGTGCATGAACAAAACGGTTCATTTTACCTTGTTCAGCATGAAATATGGCTGGATAGCAAACTGATCATCCAAAAATCGGATAAGATCACCGGCCCCTGGAATACGTCAAACACCGGTGGCATTGAGAATGTATTTGCCGATATCGTTGTTCCTGACGAAAATTTCACCTACAACGCCTTTGCCCATCCGCAGTTTACCGATAATGGTGAGATATTGATCTCTTTCAATGTAAATGCCGATGATTTCTTTTCCATCTTTGATGATACACGCAATTACCGGGGCCGGTTTTACTGGCTGGATGTGGAAGAAGCGGTAAATACCACCCAACCCGGTACCGCCCATATTTTCGATGATTTTCCGGGAACATCCGCAATAGATGGATCACCTGATCATGGCAAAGAGCACTTCAAATTTATTCAGGGTGCCCTTAAGATCAGGAATTTAAATAAGAAAGCCTTGCTGAATATATACGGGATAGATGGAAGAAAATATTTATCAAAAACCGTAACCAATGGCGACAGAGTTGACCTGAAAAAGCTGACGGGAAATATTGTCCTTATTCAGCTTATTACCGAAAAAGGAGTGGTCACACAGAAAAATTATGTTAACTAATTTATGATGAAAACCTTATGAACCTGAAAAATTTCATATTGGTCTCTGCTATGGGGCTGCTCATGTCATGCGTCAACCGGCAACCGGAAAATGCCAAGAACAGGCCCAATATTGTATTCATTATGACCGACGACCATGCCACACAAGCCATAAGTTGTTACGGGAGCGATTTGAACAAAACTCCTCATATCGACAGAATGGCGGATCAGGGCATGAGGTTTGCCAATGCATTTGTTACCAACTCCATTAGCGCACCAAGCCGGGCTGTTGCGTTAACCGGGAAATATTCCCATTTGAACGGAATAAAAGATAACCATGATGTATTTGATTCCACACAGGTCACCTTCCCGAAATTGCTCAGGGCAAACGGCTATGAAACTGCCATAGTTGGTAAATGGCATCTGAAAAGCCGGCCCAGTGGTTTTGATTATTGGAACGTACTTCCCGGACAAGGACTTTATTACAACCCCGAATTTATTAAAATGGGAAAAGATACGGTGTATGAAGGTTATGTAACCGATATCACCACCGATCTTGCACTGGAATGGCTTGAAAAACGCAATAGCGATAAGCCCTTTATGATGATGATTCACCATAAGGCTCCTCACCGCAATTGGATGCCCGATACCAATTACCTCGATAAGTATGATGAAAGGCAATTCCCCAAACCGGCTTCCTTTTACGATGATTATGAAGGGCGTGAGCATATGAAAGATCAAAAGCTCACCATTGCTGAACATATGGATATAGCATGGGATTTTAAAGTGCCTTGCGATACCTGTCCAATCAAAAAGGTGAATCGCATACCTCGCAACGCATACCCGGTAGTTCTGAACAGGATGACTCCCCAACAACGGCAAGCATGGGAAGAAGGCTATGTTGAGGAGATCAAAAAATTCTATTCAACCGATTTCACCCCGGAAGAAAGAACCGATTGGAATTTCCAACGGTATATGGAGGATTATCTGCGAACCATTATTTCGGTGGATAACAGTATAGGTAAGATAAATCAATACCTGGAAAAGCACGGATTAGCTGAAAACACCCTTGTTATTTACACCTCCGACCAAGGCTTTTTCCTGGGCGAGCATGGCATTTTTGATAAGCGCTATATGTATGAGGAATCCCTACGCACCCCGCTGATCATGAAATATCCCGGAAAAATTAAAAAAGGCCTGGTAAATGAAGCCATGGTACAAAATATCGATTTTGCCCCCACCTTTTTGGATGTGGCCGGAGTGGAAATTCCCGGTGCCATGCAGGGAAGGTCACTCACCCCGCTTTTCAGGGTTCCCGACCTCGAAAGCTGGCGCGATGCGGTTTATTACCGATTTTATGCCAATGGCTGGGGTGTTCCCAAACACCACGGTGTACGAACGGAAAATTTCAAACTTATTCATTTTGAAACCGATCCGAATTCATGGGAATTATATAACCTGAAGGAAGACCCGCATGAATTGAATAACCTTTATGGTGAACCGGAGTACCGGGAAAAGATCAGGGAATTGAAAGATAAAATGGAAGCATTGGAAGATAAGTATCAAATTCCTGAGGAGAAACAAGATAACAAAAACGAAAACTAAAATAGAACTCAGATGATAAGAAAAGTATTTCTGCTGTTTTTCATTGGCTTGATAGGGATTTCAAGTTCAATAGGACAAAAATCATATAAACCCACCGATTACGTGGATCCCATGATGGGGACCACCGACTCCCGCTGGATGCTATTTCCCGGGGTTAGTATGCCGTTTGGAATGGTAAAGCTTAGCCCCGATAATCAACGCAAGGGCTGGAAGGCCGGTTATGAATATAATATCGATAATATTGCAGGATTCAGCCACCTGCACTCCTGGACCATGGGCGGTTTGCTCACGGTTCCTACGACCGGTGAGTTGAAAATAAAGCCGGGAAAAGAAGATGATCCGGATCTTGGGTACCGTTCCCGTATCGACCATGATCAAGAAATTGCGCAACCCGGTTATTATTCGGTTTTTCTGGAAGATTACGGCATTAATACCGAGCTGACCTCCACCACCCGTGCCGGATTTCAGCGCTACACCTTCCCTGAATCCGAAAATGCCAGGGTTCTGATCGATCTGAAAATCCCAACGGAATATAATTATGAAATTTTTCAGGCAAAGATCACCAAGGTTACCGACCGCGAAATTCAGGGATATACAGTGCAGCAAAGCTTGCGGAGAGCAAATTACAATGAATTCAACCTTTATTTTGTCATCCGTTTCGATAAACCCTTCAAAACCTTCAATGGCTGGATGCATGATGAGATCATTCGCGACACCAATGAAGTCTTTTTAATATTTGGTGATGATGATGTGGGAGCCTTTGTTGAATTCGACACCGAAGAAGGAGAGCAAATTCAGATGCAATCAGGGGTTTCGCTGGTAAACATACAGCAGGCCCGCCTGAACCTTGAAACCGAAATGGATCCCTTTGACTGGAACTTCGAAAAAGCCGTAAAACAAAACAAAGATACCTGGGATGAATTGCTGGGCACCATACAGGTTGAAGGCGGATCGGAATCGGACCTGAAAAAGTTTTATACCAATATGTACCGCGCCTATTCCAGCCGCACCATCTGGAGTGATGTGAATGGCAAATACCGTGATATGTATGAAAAAGTCCAACAACTCGATGATCCCAACAGCCCGGTATATGGTTGCGATGCCTTTTGGAATACGTTCTGGAACCTGAATCAGCTTTGGACTCTGCAACATCCCGAAATCGCCAACAAATGGGTGAAATCCCTGCTGGAGATTAACGACAAAGGGGGCTGGTTACCCAAAGGACCAACAGGTATTGAATATTCCAGCATTATGGTTGCCTCACATGAAATACCTTTGATTGTGAGCGCCTATCAAAAAGGCATTCGCAATTATGATGTGGAAAAGGCTTACAAAGCCATGCTCCACAATCAAACAGAACCCGGAAGGCCCCACCCTGCCGGAGGTCATGTAGGAAACCGGCAACTGGCTCCCTACCTCGAACTGGGTTATGTTCCCGATGAGGAAGGCCCTACCTCCAACACCATGGAATATGCCTATGATGATTATACCGTAGCCCAAATAGCCAAAGCGCTAGGCAAGGAAAAGGATTATAAGACCTTTATGAAAAGAGCTTATAACTACAAGAATATATTTAAGGAAGACGAAGGCTACGTATGGCGAAGGAACAAAGACGGAAGTTGGGTGGACGATTTTTCCAAATACGGCCATTCCACTTTCAAGGGTTCCGGTTTTGTGGAAGGAAATGCCTGGCAATACACCTGGTTTGTGCCACATGACCAAAGCGGCCTGGTGGAAATGCTGGGAGAGGATGAATTCATCAATCGCCTGAATAAGGGTTTTGAGAAATCCAGCCCGCACCGTTTTAATTCGGAACATCTGCATAAAAACGGTCTGGTGGGTGTGGGCTTATTACCCATCAATCATGGAAACCAACCCAATATGCAGGCGGCTTACCTTTTCAATCATGCCGGCGCTCCCTGGCTCACGCAGAAATGGGTTCGTGAGGTCATGAATGGTTTTTATTATGATGGTGTGGATGCCTGGCCCGGCGATGAGGATCAGGGGCAAATGGGCGCCTGGTTTGTGATGAGTTCTATGGGTCTTTTTGAAATGGACGGCGGCACTTCGGTAAAACCCATATATGAAATTGGTAGCCCCATTTTTGATAAGGTCACCATCCAACTGGATGAAAAGTATTATCCCGGTGGTGAATTTGTAATTGAAGTAAAAGACAATTCCGATAAAAACCGATACATCCAAAAAGCCGAACTGGATGGTAAGCCCCTGAACAAGCCCTGGTTTTACCATAAGGAACTGGTTGATGGTGGTAAGTTGACGTTATGGATGGGCAGCGAACCCAATAAGGAATGGGGCAGCGGACTTGACAATGCACCCCCTTCGATGAGCCGGCTCCTGAGCCGCGAAGAACGTAATGAGATCATGAATTACGACCGGCAGTCCGAAGAAATGGAAGCTTGGAATAAAGCCATGAAGGCTTATTATTATCACCGTAAAACCCATTTTGAAACCCTTGAGGATATGAGAAAAGAGATCGTATTTTTAGGAAACAGCCTGACCGATGGCGCCGAGTGGGCCGAGTTATTCGATAATGATCGCATCATTAACCGCGGAATTGGCGGTGATGACACCGATGGTATTTTGGAACGCCTGGAAGAGATCACCGACCGCAGGCCGGAAAAGATCTTTTTGATGATCGGTACCAATGACCTGGCTAATGGAAAAAGCGTGGATTATATCTTGAAAAATTACCGCAGGATAATTGAGCGGATCACAACCGAAAGCCCGAAAACAACGCTTTATATTCAAAGCGAACTCCCCACCGATGATGCCATTCATACAAACCGTAAAAATGAAGACCTGATGAGGATCAATGATGGGTTAAAAAAACTGTGCGAGGAATCCGGGCTAACCTATATTGATCTTTTCAGCTTGTTTGCCGGTGAAAACAATCAATTAAAAGACAAATATTCTTTTGATGGCTTGCATGTGAATGGCGAGGGCTATCTGGTTTGGAAAGAAGCAATTGAAGAATATGTAAATGATTAAAGAAGCTATTATGAAGAAATTATGCATTATACTAACTGCGATCCTTATTTTCTCACTTACCAATATTTACGGGCAATCAGGTAATTGTGAGGTGAGCGTGGATCATCGCTTTAACGAGATTTTTTCGCGCGATTGCTGCGGCATGACCGGTGCCGACGGCACTTATTCCATCATGTTACCCGATAATCGCAGCGTTTGGATATTCGGGGATACCTTTTTAGGAACTGTTAATCCGGACAGCACAAGAGAAAAGCGCAATCCCATCTTTATCCGTAACAGTATGGCCATACAGGATGGAGATTCACTGGAAACCCTATACCAGGTTAAAGATGGCTGGGAATCTTCATTGGTTATTCCTCCCGATGCCACAAAAGGTGTGAAATTTTCTGAAGATTCCCTTTGGTATTGGCCCGGCGATGGTTTTATCGAGGACGGGAAATTAAAAGTTTTTATGTCGGCTTTTTACCAGGCTCATGAAGGAGGATGGGGCTTTCGTTGGGTAAGAACCGATTTGGCTGTATTCTCCTTGCCGGAGGTAGAACTCGAGGAAATTATTCACGTCCCTTTTGCCGAAGGCCGAAAGATACATTTCGGCCATGCCGTATGTGATAAGGCTGAAAAATACACCTACATCTACGGCCTGGGAGCCGATAAAAAACCCTACGTGGCCCGTGCACCAAAAGGAAATATCATGGAGCCCTGGGGTTTTTATACCGGTAAAGGATGGAGCAAGGATGTGGAAACAGCAATTCCCATGATGGATATTAATGGGTCAGAGCAATTTTCGGTATTTAAGCTAAAGGATAAATTTGTATATCTATCACAAATTGGTGGATTTGATGACAACACCATTATCACCTACACTTCCAACAAACCCTATGCAGGATGGGAAAACAGGCAAAACCTTTATCAGCCTCCGGTTCCGGGAAATGATAAAAACCTGTTTGCATACAATGCGCTGGCACATCCGCAATTCATCAATAAAAACAATGAACTGCTGATATCCTATAACGTAAACAGTTTTAAGTTGGAAGATCTTTTTGAAGATGCCACCATATATCGTCCCCGCTTTATCAGGGTACCGGTGAAAATGATCCTGGGTGAATGTAAGTAAGCATATTTTAAGATAATTATTGAACAGTGTAAGGATTTGAGGTTTTGTGATTTTTTCTGATTCAATAATTCCTTTTCCAGAAAAGGGCTCCCCGTGGAGCCCTTTTGTTTTATAAGCGGTTCGGATTACAGCTTACCCACCTTGCTTGAGTATATTTGCAATCCGCTCACGGATTAATGGCACGAATTACAAATCCGCGTCAGCCATTTGCAATAAGCTGGGTTATATCTATGCTGCAGCGCACCGGAATAGTTGAACTTAACCTTAGCGTTAATTCGCATGAAATTGCGTTGGATTAGCGGAAATTTACGGACTTTCTTTCAAATTTCACATGAACTGGCAACCACTATAGTGAATTCATGAATTAATTAACTTAAATACGTTTAACAATGAAGAAACTACTTGTTTTACTAATGGGGATGATGACTTTTGCAGCCCTGCTATTTACCGCGTGTGAAAAGGATGAAAAAAACGATGAAGGTGGCAACGATTCCAACTCCGATGAAATTGCCGTAAGTGAATATGCTTACTTTTTTACAGGGGCATGGAAAGATAGTTATGCCACCCGCTATTATTGCGATGACAACACCTGGTACGCCGATTTCGATAATGGAAACAACGCTACAGGTACCTGGGATATTAGCGAAGATCAGCTTACCGTGAATTACAGTTCGGGAGAGACTTATGATTATACCATCGATCAGATGTTTGAAGATGAATATACCCTCACCGATAAGGAATCGGGAAAAAGCTATACAGCCGAATTGCAGAGCAATGAAGGTTGCTATTGGCTGCCGGTTGAGGAATATGAAGAGAACCTTCCGGGAAAATGGGAAAATGATTATGGCTATACATACTGGTTTTGCGATGACAATACATTTCACAAAAAATTAAATAATGGTGGTGGAGCTGATGGGGTATGGCATTTTGATGGCAATACCCTGGTGGCCAAATCGGGTAGTACCACTTATCTTGAAATTGAGCATATGTCGGCAGATGAGTTTATTACGGTGAATGCCGATGGAGATCAGGTAGGATACGATCTGGTATCATCCGACGGATGTTATGAAATCCCCATGGGTAATGTTGTACTATACTTAACTGAAGATTGTGGTTGTGGTGAGATCGAAGTTAAGATAGATGGTAAAGAAGTAGGAGCCATTAATCAATATATTCCGTCGGGTGAGGTCGATTGCGGTGACAGCGGCGCCCTTACCGTGGAACTCGAAACCGGAACCTACTCGGTATATGCCGACTGCCAGGGTACCTATTGGGAGTTCGAAACCACCATTTATGAAAATGACTGTACCAGCGAAAGATTGGATTGCAGTAAACGGAAGAATAAATAGGACAAACGATAAGAGCGAACTATAAAAGCCCCTGCCACAAAACAACGATAGGGGTTTTTTATTAGGTGGGTTTCAAATCCCCGAAGGGGTTGGAAACTCTGGCCATTTTTATCCGCTAATTTTCCCTAAGGGCTGATTCGCGTTGTTTAGTGCTTGATAGCCGCTACCTGCTTGAGCGGATTTGTAATCCGCTCAATTTGTAATCTGCTCACGGGTTTATGGCGTGGATTACAAATCCCCGCCAGCGCAACATTTAGCGTTGATTCGCGTTGGATTAGCGGAAATTCGCGGACAAATTCCAGCCTAAGGTTTCCAACCCTTCACCCTGCCTAAAGGCACAGGTTCAGGGATTTGAAACCTCGCTTCACAGAAATTCATTATAGCAACTTATGGGTTTCAAATCCCCAAAGGGGTTGGAAACCCTTTTTATGTTTAACCGGCGGTAGTCCGCTAATTTTCGCGAATTACACGCTAATTTTCGCTAAGACCATTCGCCTTAATTCGCAGACATTTTAGTTGACCCAAAGCTTATGAATGTATTTGTTATTTCCCAAATGAATATCCACTAGATATAAACCGGAATTCAGCTTACCCACATCCAATTGGATGCCTACATTACCCGCCAAATCAAAGTCCTTGTTGATCAAGCATTTTCCTGACAGCTCCCGGACAAGCACTTCCAAACTGCCATCTTTAACCTGAGCTTCAACAGTCGAAAATTCTATACTGATGTAATCGCTTGCGGGGTTGGGGAAAATTTGTAGTCCCGTAATTTCACGCAATGCCTGATGATCATCAACTCCCACCGGCTCGTTGGTGTTATAGAAAATATAATTGCCTTTTTGGCTGTCCCAGTTGGAGATCACGATATCCCCGTGCGGGCTGTGTTGATAATTGACCGAAATGGGCGGATAAAGCGGTATTTCATCGCTAACGGCAATCCGGTTCTTCCCCGGGATATGCTTGTATTGCTCCGGTGCGAGCGTTACATCCTGAACCGAAATCCCCGAAACACCTTCCACCACCTGATGAGGCAAAACAATCATATTGCCCGGCAAGGTGTCCGTGCACAAATAGGTGGTATCCAGCATGGATTCCTGTCCAAGGTCGGAAACCAGGATGGCCTCCACCACCGAGTTGGTCGAGGATGTGTAAGATGTGTTGAGTTCGTAGCCCGAGCCGGTGTGCAAGGCAATTTTCATGGGCTCCCACCAACCACCGTAGACCAGGTCGGGTTGACTTTCCCACAATACACTGTAAAGCAGGATGCCCGAGCCATACCCAAACGGATTGGATTCCCAAACCGGGGTTGTTTCATAAGGTACTGTTTTGAAGTCATAACGCTTCACACGGCCGTCGCCACCCAATTGATCATTGCCGGTCATAACCAGGTAAGCATAAGGCTCATCGCTCAGCGTATAGCCCACATCCACCGAATTGATATAATTTCCTGCATCGGAAGAAGCCCAGGAAGGACTGCTTTCAATCTGTCCCTCATCATCGGCAAAATAGATGTAGTTGGGGGTGGCCTCGCAGGTAAATATGATGTCGAGGTGGCCGTTCAGGTCGATATCCCCGAATTCCACATCCAGCGGCCCCATCTTGATACCGGACTCCCAGATGTTATCATCGCTGAAGGTTCCGTTATCATTGTAATAGATCCTGCCCTTGTCAAGTATTTCCTCGTATGGCTCCCCGCAGGCTACGCCGATATCCAGGTCACCGTCGCCATCGGCATCGCCCATGGCGCAACTGAAAGTGTAGAAAGGCATGGATTCGAAGGAGGGTGTGCTTTCCAGTTCACCCTGCTGGTTGTAATACACCTTAAGTTTCCCCGGCTCGGAGAAGCCTCCCGGACCGAGGTAAACCGAAACAGCCACATCCGGCCAGCCGTCGTTGTTCAGGTCACCAACGGCAAGGTGGCCATGGTAATCAATATCGTCCGACTGCCAGTCGGGGGTGTCATTAAAATTTCCGTCGCCCAGGTTGTAATGCACGGTTAAGCGCTGCCGTTGAATGTCGTTGCCATCCGCCACGATCATGTCTTTCCAGCCGTCGCCGTTAATATCGGCCAGTCCCAGGCCGGTTGAAATACGCCCGGCTGCGGTCGATTCCCAATCGGGGATTTGGTTAAAAGGAATTTCCTGTGCGTTGATGTGAAGCGCAATAAGTAAGGTTAAAAAGCCAACTAATCGTTTCATGGTTTGTTCTTTTGAGGGATAAAAGTAAAAAGAAGCTGGATTTCGTGCAAGGGGAGTTTGTTTTTTCCAGGTGTAAAGATCATATGCTTTCGGATTTCGCGTTGCGGATGGTGGGTGACAAATGGCGGTTAGTAGATTGGCTACGTTTTTTGGGATGAAATTTTTGTCCGCTAATTTACGCGAATTACCCGCTAATTTCCGCTAAAGACTGATTCGCTTTGCTTAGTATTTGATAGTCGCTACCTGCTTGAGCGGATTTGTAATCCGCTCAATTTGTAATCTGCTAACGGGTTTATGGCGTGGATTACAAATCCCCGCCAGCGCAACACTTAGCGTTAATTTGCGTTGGATTCACGGAAATTCGCGGACGTTTCTCAAATCGAAAGAGGATGAGAATTACACAATTTAATCGCGGCAAATACACAATCGCGTAGCGATGAAAGTATGGTAGCATAATTGAATTAGAGCGCAATGAAGTCGCGTAGCGACGACAGAATCTGATTGATAGCTTGGAATTCAAAGGAGTTTTGTAGTTTTGATAAAAAAAGGAACCTTATGATTATTCGGGCAACTAAAAAAGTACTAAACGTAAATAAGATTAAACCTGTAAAAAAGGATTTAGAATTATCGAATGGTTTACCCGGGGAGTGGTTTGTCGATTTAATTTCTTTGGGAGAGCAAGGAAGATTTGCACTTCAATATGTTCATAACCCGACCAGAATTTCGGTGATTGTTCCTGGAAGATCGATTAACAAAGGATTTAAAACCTTTCAGGAGAGGGTGGCAAATTATTTAAGTCGATTTGGATATGAAAAGTTAATACCCTATTATGATTTGGATAGTCAGCCCGAGATTCTGGCAACAAATAACCGGTCGATTTTGGGGCACCTCAACCGGATCAAATGGGATGTAGAATATCATTGCAACAAAGTAAGAGATAAAGATAGCATTGATTATGCCTGGATTGAGGATATATTTTTTGACAGCTTGTTTACGACAAAAGCGACCGGCTCAAAATACATCAGTGTCAAAACTATTTTAGATGATTATCTGGCGAAGATCTCAGGTGATTAGTTTGTTGATTTGAATTGAATACATGATACATCTACCTGCTTGAGCGGATTTGTAATCCGCTCAATTTGTAATCTGCTCACGGGTTTATGGCGTGGATTACAAATCCCCGCCAGCTCAACACTTAGCGTTGATTCGCGTTGGATTAGCGGAAATTAGCGGACAAATTCCAGCACAAGGTTTCCAACCCTTCACCCGGCCTAAAGGCGCAGGTTCAGGGATTTAAAACCTAGCCAGAAAGCAAAGCATTTATTGTTAAATGAGGCAGGCCTCGTCCTGTGGGATTCAAATCCCCGAAGGGGTTGGAAACCCTGGCCATTTTTATTCGCTATTTCCATCAGTTTATAGAATCATTGCTGCAATTTGACGTTATATTGATGACAATTTACCTATATTTGTAAAAATGAACTCCTATGGCTCAGAAAAACGTATTGAATGATCCGGTAGCAACTTACAGTGCTTTGGATGATAAGAATGTATTTCACCTCATCAAACTCGTGAATAATGGCATTCCTTATTCTATCTTTAGAGAATTATCCAAAATGGTTTCATTATCAACTACCGATTGGCCACGTATACTGCATATTTCAGAGAGAACGTTTCAGCGGTATAAGAAAGAAGACAGAAAATTCGATAAAATGCAATCGGAAAAGATAGTGCAGGTCATACTCCTATTCAAATACGGGGTTGAAGTATTTGGCGATGAAAAGAAATTCAATACCTGGCTTAAGACCGAAAACATGGCCCTGGGAAAAATAAAACCAAAGGAGTTACTGGACAATAGCTTTGGTATCGATTTGATCAAAAATGAACTTACGCGTATTGAACATGGTATACTGGCATGATCGTATTTCGTTTATGTAAATCCAAATATGCCCATGATTTATCCGGCAGAGGAGCGGAACTAGCCGGTGGAAGATGGAACAGCAAAGGTGTTCCAATGATTTATACCAGCGAGTCGAGGGCATTGTGTACAGCAGAAATAGTGGTACATACGCCCTTGGGCATCATTCCCCTTGATTATTCTCTCGTAAGCATTGAATTCCCTGATGATGCTGTATTTGAGTTTCAAAGGCCGTATCTTCCTGAAAATTGGAAATCGATACCGCACGGCAATGCCACACAAAAGCTCGGTGATGAGTTTATCAGCAATGCTGAATACCTGGTTTTAAAAGTTCCTTCTGCTATTGTTGAGGATGAGTATAATTACCTGCTCAATCCAAATCATCAAGCTATTCATAACGTAAAGATCATTAAGATAGAAGCGTTTGAATTTGATAGCAGGTTGTTTAACCGGGAATAAGAGGTATAAGGTTTCCAACCCTTCACCCTACCTAAAGGCACGGGGTCAGGGATTTGAAACCTAACCAGAGAGCAAAGCGTTTAGTGCTAAAAGAGGCAGACCTTGTTCCTGTGGGTTTCAAATCCCCGAAGGGGTTGGAAACCCTGGCCATTTTATCAGCTAATTTCCGCTAAGGGCTGTTTCACGTTGTTTAGTGCTTGATAGCCGCTACCGGCTTGAGCGGATTTGTAATCCGCTCAATTTGTAATCTGCTCACGGGTTTATGGCGTGGATTACAAATCCCCGCCAGCGCAACACTTAGCGTTAATTTGTGCTGGATTCACGGAAATTCGCGGACAAATTCCAGCCTAAGGTTTCCAACCCTTCACCTGGCCTAAAGGCACAGGTTCAGGAATTTGAAACCTAGCCAGAGAGCAAAGCGTTTATTGTTAAAAGAGGCAGACCTTGTTCCTGTGAGTTTCAAATCCCCGAAGGGGTTGGAAACCCTGACCCTAAACATGTTTCGAGATACGTGATGGAGTACCGATTGGCGAAAAGCAGTTGTAAATTTGTCAATTTCTTTTGGATAAGATTTTTGTCCGCTAATTTTCGCGAATTACCCGCTAATTTTCGCTAAGGGCTGATTCGCATTTATTCGTGTTGGATAGCCGCTACCGGCTTGAGCGGATTTGTAATCCGCTCAATTTGTAATCTGCTCACGGGTTTATGGCGTGGATTACAAATCCCCGCCAGCGCAACACTTAGCGTTAATTCGCGTTGGATTCGCGGAAATTCGCGGACAAATTCCAGCCTAAGGTTTCCAACCCTTCACCATCGTTTTGGTATCAACAAAGTCGGTACTTGCACCGGATACCATTAGGTTGTACTGGTACACGCCTTTGGGCAGGGAGCCGGCATCGAATTCGATGATGTACCGGTCTTTGCTTTGGTATTAGTTAAGAAGGCAGCTCACAAACTGCTAGCCCGATTCCACCGGGATAGTTGTTCACCCTGTTGCACCGATCCCTTCAACCCATATCTCCCGGTATTCAGGCATAAAGTTGGATGAAACCCAATAGTTATTTCATAAGTTTGTTAATCTTTTCCATCAAATCGTCCTTCTTGATCGGCTTGCCAACATACTCATCACATCCGGCATTAATAGCTTTGGCCCGGTCGCCTTCCATAGCATAAGCCGTTTGAGCAATGATGGGGACTTTTTGATTAAACGCCCTTATTTGGCGTGTTGCTTCGTAACCATCCATTTCGGGCAATTTGATGTCCATCAGGATAAGGTCAATATCCGGGTTGTTGCGACATTGTTTAACCGTTTCGGTGCCGGTAATGGTTTGTATGAGTTCACAATCCATTTTTTTGAGCAGGGTTTTGAGATACAGGAAACTGTCTTCGTCGTCTTCGGCTACCAGGATTTTTATTTTTTTGCCGGGCGCTTTTGTTTTTTGAGTAGGTTCATCTTGTGATTGCTTCTCCCTTTCTTCTGGCGATTCGCTCTTTGCTTTACTTACAGGCAGGGTGAAATAAAAAGTCGAGCCTTTGTTTTCTTCCGATTCCAGGCCGATTTCTCCCCCGAGCATTTCCACGTACGATTTACATATCGCCAGCCCCAGTCCCGAGCCTTCAAACGCCCGGGTATCCGAAACATCGGCCTGCTCAAAGCGGTTGAATATGGCATCCCGGCGATTTTCGGGGACCCCGATGCCCGTATCCTTCACATAAAACTCCACAAATTGGTCTTTCATCCGGCAGCCCACATGTATACTGCCGGAATCCGTGTATTTGATGCCGTTTTTGATTAGATTGGTAAGAATGGATTCTAATTTACTTTGATCGGTAAAAATCGTTGAAGCATATTCCGGCAGCAATTGATCAAGCTCAAGGGTTAAGCCATACTTTTGAGTTTCGGAACAGAAAAAGTTCACTAATTCTTTTACCACTTTATTAACATTGGTGGCTGATTTTTGAAGGCTGATGATTCCGGCTTCTATTTTCGAGATTTCTACAATATCATTCACCGTATTCATCAAACGCTGACCGCTTTTATGAATAATCTCCGTATACTGATCTTTTTGCTCGCAGGATATGTCGGTCTCTCTGAGCAGATCGGTAAAGCCAAGGATACCGTTCATCGGGGTGCGTATTTCATGGCTCATATTCGCCAGAAAGGCCGTTTTCAACCGGTCACTTTCCTCGGCTTTCTCTTTGGCCTTTTTGAGATTTTCAAGGTGGTTTATCCGTTCAATAAAGCTCCCGATATTGGTAGCAATAATGCTGAGGGTGTGTAAATCATCATGATCATAAGCTTTTTTGTCTTCATAATCCTGCAAAGCAATTACGCCTGTCACCTCGTTGGCTGAAGAATCTCGAATAGGCGCGCCAATCCATACCGGTGAAGGGGTTCCTACCACCTTAATTTTTTCTTTTTTCCGTAGTTCTCTTTCGGTCTCCTCGGTCAATAATTTTGCTTCCCCGGTTTTACGAATATAATCCGTTAAGGTGTTTTTCAGCGACATGGGTTCGTCTGTTGTTAAATCATCATACTTATCCGCATGATAAGGCAAGGTGTATTTATCCGTATTCTTGTCATAAAAAGCGATATAAAAATTATCGGCTCTCATAATTTCGCTGACTTCCCTATGAATATTTCGCAGATATTCTTTCAGGCTCATGTCTTTGATAGAAAGTTGCGAGACATTGTACAGCAACTGTTTAACCTTTTCAGTCTTTATACGCTCGGTTATGTCGCGAACAACGCTAAGGATCGCGGTTTCACCTTCGTATTCTGTTAAACGTGCAATCCCTTCCACCGGCATTTTTGAACCATCTTTTCGGCGAAAAACAGTTTCAAAAGTCGCTTCGCCCTTTTGTTTCATGATATTGAGCCGTTCCTCAATACGATGGGTAAATTCAGGAGATTCTATATCAAAATGATGTTTATTCAATAATTCTTCGCGGGAATAGCCTGAACGCTTACAAGCAATATCGTTTACTTCTTTAAAATACCCCTGCATGTCTTGAATGACAATAGCATCGCCCGTATTATTGAAAATATCGCGGAACTTTTGTTCGCTTTCACGTAATTTTTCCTCAGCCTGTTTTTGCTCAGTAACATCATCATAAAGGGCTACGATTTCTCCGGTAGGAAGTTTGAAAACATAGTTATTGCGCCATCCCGATATTCGATTATCTTTATACTTTGATATGGGATGATGTTCTGCTTCACCGGTCTCCCATACGCGTTTAAATACGTCAAATAAGCCAATATCTTTCACGCCCGGAAAGACCTCAGTCACCTTTTTACCAAGAACTTCTTCTTTGTTTATTTTTTCGGCCAGTTCAGCGGCCGCATTGAAATCTATTATTTCGAAATCTTTTCCATTATTCACCGCCTTGTAAACAGCCACACTGTTGCTCATATTTTGAAACAACTGTCTAAACCGGTATTCGTTTTCCTTTAAATTTTCCCTTAATTGGTAGTCTTCTGTAACGTCCCTGAATACCAAAACAACGCCGGTTATTTCTCCATGATTATTTTTAATGGGCGACCCGGAATCGGCAATCAGGTATTCATTTCCAATTTTTGATATCAGTTTGGTATCGTTGGCCAACCCGACAACCTTACCCTTTTCCAGTACTTCTTTTACCGGGTTTTCAGTTTTCTTACCGCTTTTGGCGTTGAAGATGTTAAACACCTTTTCCAGGGGTTGGTTCTCAGCCTCCGTCGCAGCCCACCCGGTCAGTCTTTCGGCAACCGGATTCATACGGGTAATGTGGCCTTTGGTGTTAGTTGCGATAACTGCATCGCCAATGGAGTTGATGGTTATGCGCAGGTTTTCTCTGCTGCTGCGGAGAGCAGTTTCTATTTCTTTTTGTTCTGTGATATCCTGAACAATTCCAACTGAACGGATAACCTTTCCCTCCCGGTTACGTTCATGGTAACACTTTTCATAAACATGGCGTACTTCACCATTATGTTTACGGACCACCCTGTGCTCCAACTCATAGGTGTCTTTTCCTTCTTCCAATGAATTGATATATGCTGCATCGACTTTAGCCCGGTCATCAGGATGGACATACTCCAGAAAGGCTTCATAAGTGGCGCTATATTCTTGCGGTTTAAGCCCGAAAATACGGAAGACCTCATCCGACCAGCTCAGGTGGTTTGCTTCAAGATCAAGTTCCCAGTTTCCTATATGGGCAAGCTTCTGGGTTTTTGTCAGTATATCTTTGTTTTTTCGGAGGTCCTCCTCCTTTTCCTTACGCTCCAGGTATTGCCCCAGGTTGCTTACAAAACTGTCCAGGATCCTTCGTTCTTCTTCCAGGAAGGGGCCTTCATTCATCTCAGGCTTTTCTTCCAGGTAAAAAACATCAAGGCGGCCTTTTGGCTTGTTATGCACTTGAATATTGGCAGAAAGTTTCCATGGTGTTTCTTCGAAGCCTTTGGTTTTGAATTCCTGTTCATTCAGTAGGAGCCGGGCGCAGGTGATTCCGGGATATTGCCAGGCAGGAGGGATCAGATTCACCGCGGATTGTAAGAATTCATTTTCCGAAATGTTCCGGTTTTCCATAAGCCGTGAAAGCTCATAGAGACAATTCAGCTCTTTCACGCGTTCTTTGAGCTTCTTCTCGGTTGTAGTATCCCCGTTTTTCATATTCATAATTTCCTCATAATCAAATCAAATCGCCCTAAGTAAATAGATATATAGCACATAAAATTAAAAAAATATTTTGAAGTGTTCATTCTCCAGCCTAAGGTTTCCAACCCTTCACCCGGCCTAAAGGCACAGATTCAGGGATTTGAAACCTAACCAGAGAGCAAAGCGTTTAGTGTTAAAAGAGGCAGATCTTTTCATGTGGGTTTCAAATCCCCGAAGGGGTTGGAAACCCTGGCCATTTTTATCCGCAAATTTTCGCTAAAGACTGATTCGCTTTGCTTAGTGCTTGATAGCTGCTACCTGCTTGAGCGGATTTGTAATCCGCTCAATTTGTATTCTGCTCATGGGTTTATGGCGTGGATTACAAATCCCCGCCAGCGCAACACTTAGCGTTAATTCGTGTTGGATTCGCGGAAATTAGCGGACAAATTCCAGCACAAGGTTTCCAACCCTTCACCCGGCCTGAAGGCAAAGATTCAGGGATTTGAAACCTAACCAGAGAGCAAAGCGTTGCTTGTTAAAAGAGGCAGACCTTGTCCTGTGGGTTTCAGATCCCCGAAGGGGTTGGAAACCCTGACCCTAAACATGTTTCGAGATACGTGATGGGAGTACCGATTGGCGAAAAGCAGTTGTAAATTTGTCAATTTCTTTTGGATAAGATTTTTGTCCGCTAATTTACGCGAATTAC
>JAIPAP010000032.1 GCA_021740045.1 Bacteroidales bacterium | reverse complement strand
CGTGGGAGGCCTTGGCAGCGCCGTGCTGGAGTTTATGTCGGAGCACAACTACCAGGCACGGGTTAAGCGCTTGGGTGTTCCCGATCATTTTGTTGAACAGGGAACGGTAGAAGAATTACAGCATGAATGCGGCTTCGATGCCGAAGGGATTATCGCTGCGATAGAAGAACTTGTGCAAACATCCTGAAGCCTCCGTTTGTTAGTCACTATTTAGAGTCTGTCCACAAACTTCCTCTCGAACTTGGCCCCTCTTCCCGATACCTATCGGGATCCCCTGAAGGGGAGAACCATATAGCCGGCTGATTGTGAGGCTGGTCCCCTTTAGGGGATTAAGGGGTTGCGGGGAGGAATATGACAAAATCGAGACTTTATAGACAAGCACTATTTAACCGAAAAAACATTTGTATCATGATAACCCAGTTATATAAGGCCACGGAAATCCCCGGTGATAAAAGCCAGGTGCTACTTTTAAAAAATGAAGATCAATTAAAGGAAGATTGGCTGAAAAAAGAAGAGCTCGAATACATCCGCAACCACAAGGAAAAGCTCGAAAAAAAGCGTTTTGCCTTTAACCGTTTTGACCGGTGGATGTATGTGCAGTTTTTGGACGACTCGGAAGAGGCGCATAAAAGACTTGAGAAAAACCGGCAAGCGGGCAATTCCCTGCTTTCGCATATCAACGGTAATAAACTTGCGGAAATTTACATCACCGATCATTCCGGTGAAGCAAAAGAAGCGCTTGCATTTGCCGAGGGAATGCTGCTGGGCAATTATCAATTCCTTAAGTATTTTAAGGAAGCCGAAAAGAAGCAAAACACCCTTCAAAAAGTTTTCATGGTTTCGAAGAAGCTTTCGGAAAAAGATATTGAAGAGCTAAACATTACAACAGAGTCCACCTGGAAATGCCGCGACCTGGTAAATGAGCCGCTTTCATCACTCAATGCCGTGAAGCTGGGCAAAGCTTTTGAAGCTATGGCCAGGGAAGCCGGCATCCACGTGGAAGTGATGAATAAAAAGAAGATCGAATCGCTCAAGATGGGTGGTTTGCTTTCGGTAAATAAAGGCAGCATCGATCCGCCTACATTCACTATTATGGAATGGAAACCCGAAGGCGCGGTGAACGAAAAGCCCATTGTACTAGTGGGTAAAGGTGTAACTTACGATACCGGAGGCATGAGCCTGAAGCCCTCCTCGGGCATGCACGATATGAAATGCGACATGGCCGGGGCAGCCACCATGGGAAGCGTGATGTATGCAGTAGCTAAAAACAAGCTGCCGGTCCATGTTGTAGCCCTCATGCCCGCAACGGATAATCGTCCCGATGGGAATGCCTATGTGCCCGGCGATATTATAAAAATGTATGACGGAACCACCGTAGAGGTCCTCAACACCGACGCCGAAGGTCGCCTGATCATGGCTGATGCCCTGAGCTATGCCAAAAAATTCGAACCACAACTGGTAATGGATATGGCTACGCTTACCGGCTCAGCCAAAATTGCCATCGGTTCGCAAGGCATCATCGCCATGGGAAGTAAAAGCAACCGGGAAATGGATGAGCTTACTGAGGTGGGTTCGATGGTACATGAACGTATTGCCAAATTCCCCTTTTGGGAAGAATACAGCGAAATGCTCAAATCGGAAGTGGCCGATCTGAAAAATATAGGTGGTCGCGAAGCCGGCGCCATAACGGCCGGAAAATTCCTGGAACATTTTACCGATTATCCCTATATCCACATGGACATAGCAGCGCCGGCCTTTCTGGATAAAAAAGACAGCTACCGCGGTATAGGTGGAACAGGTATGGGCGTTCGATTGTTATATCATTACATCAAGCGATTGACGAAGAAGTAATATGCTCGACCTGGTAAACATAGAAGACTGGTTAGCCATCGATACAAAGCCCCTGGTGATTGCCGGGCCTTGCAGCGCCGAAACCGAGGAACAAGTCATGGACACGGCCTCGCAACTGGCGGCCATTCCCAATGTTAAGATCTTCCGGGCAGGTATCTGGAAACCCCGTTCACGCCCGGGAGAATTCGAGGGCATCGGGAAAGAAGGGCTGTTATGGTTGCAAGAGGTACAGAAGGAGTACGGGCTCAAGACCGCTATTGAAGTGGCCGAACCCAAACATGTTGAACTGGCGCTAAAACACGGGGTGGACATTTTGTGGGTGGGAGCACGTACGGTGGTTAATCCTTTTTCCATGCAAACCATTGTTGATGCCCTAAAAGGGATTGATATCCCGGTGATGGTGAAAAATCCCATTAATCCCGACATTAATCTGTGGCGGGGAGCGCTGGAACGTTTGAACACTGCCGACATCAAAAAGCTGGTTGCTATCCACCGCGGCTTCTCCGATTATCGCGAAAGCATTTACCGGAATAACCCCTACTGGGAAATTCCCATTGAACTTAAACGGAATTATCCTGAACTCCCTGTTATTTGTGATCCCAGCCACATTACGGGCAACCCGGATTACCTGGGTGAAATTTCCCAAATTGCGTTAAACCTTGAGATGAAAGGTTTAATGATAGAAACGCACCGGAATCCCCAAGCGGCCTTAAGCGATGCTTTCCAGCAAGTAACCCCTGCAAAGCTTTCGAAGATCATTGGCAACCTCCAAACTAAATACCCAACCGGCAGCCCCGATTTTCAGCAAAAGCTTGCCGGGCTGCGTGCACGTATCGACCATGCCGACCATGAATTGATCGGGAACCTGGCCGAGCGCTTTGAGTTGGTTAATGAAATTGCCCATCATAAAAAGGAACATCAAATCACCATTCTGCAACTGGAACGTTGGAAGAAGCTTTTGGAAAATCGCATTAAAAAAGGAACTGATAAAGGACTCGATAAAGCCTTCATTCAAAAGCTATTCGACCTTATCCACACCGAAAGCATTAAACGGCAAACAGAGATTGTGGATAGGAAAAATGAGGGGTGATTCAAATGAAGATTTAGCTTTTTTATCAATTCCTTCATCCTCCAGCCCTTTTTCCGGAGTGGAGAAGGAGAGTACTGCTTAGATATGCTTCAGGGTTGTACAAACTCCATGCACCTTAGTCCAAGTCGCGACTTCGTAAAGAACACCGCAACACCTTTCAGCTCTAGGCTCTATGCTCTGCGCCCTGTGCGCTGCGCTCTGTGCTCTTCACTCTTAGCCCCAACCGTCGGCAAGCAGGCGACTATAGCCACCGCTTTCGCTTGAAGTACAAAAACATCATCACCACCAATAACAACATAAAGCCCATCGTAATGGGAAAAGCATAAGGGTGATCGATGTAAGGCATGTGCTTGAAGTTCATTCCGTAAATACCTGTGATAAAGGTTAACGGTAGAATGGTGGATGATATAATAGTGAGTATTTTTACGATCTCATTAGTGCGATTAGTCTGCAGGGAATCGAAGGTTTTCGAAAGGCCTTCGATCAATTCGCCGTAATCCTCGATAAGGTCCCACATTTTTTGATAGTAGTCGAGGATGTTACCCCAGTAGTCTTCCATATTGTCAGCATAGCCCTCAATGGCTCCGGATTCAAATTTATTGAAAAGCGGTAGCTGGGGCTTGAAGATGGTATTGAGAAGGATAATGTTTTTGCGGGTCATGGAAATACGTTCAATGGTTTTTTCAGCACGTTTGCTAAACAGGTCGCGATTGCTGAAATCCACATCATCGCCTATGCGGCGGATCAATGAAGAGGTCGATTTCATCAGGCGCTCGAGTATCCGATAAAGAAGGGCATCGCTGGTTCCCACCATCAAATCTTCATTATCAACCGGGTTTTCCTGGGCATTATCAAACATATTCTTCACCACCCAATGCGAATTGCCTATGGTGATGATAAAATCTTCACCCCAAAAGATCTTTACCTCCTTGGTTTTGATGAATTTATTCGAGCGGTCGAATGTGGGAAAATGCAAGATCAGGAAATAGTAATCATCATAGATGTCGATCTTGGGACGCTGATTGATCACACTGCGGCAGTCTTCGAGGTCAAGGGGGTGGAAATAGAAGGTATCCTTTAAATACTGGAGGTCCTCTTCAGTTGGTGTAGTCACATGATGCCACTTTAATGTGCCGATTTTGATAGTTTCGATCATAGGCCCTCCTCATATTTTACTTAAACTGCATTCTACATTCCTGCTTGTTTTTTTGAAGGTTCAAAAGTAAACAAAATAAGCAAATTATATGGATTCAATAATCGGAAAAGCTTAAGGTAATTCGGCTTGATCTTTATGTTTAGGCTTAATAAAGTGTTCAATAATTTCAAGCAGTTCCTCTTTGAAAAGAGGTTTTGATAAATAGGCATCGAACCCACATTTATAGCATTTATCGCGGTCACCGGGCTGGGCATAGGCCGTTTGGGCTATTACAGGAACATCGGGTTTAGCCTCTTTTACTGACTTAATGAGCCGATAACCACTAATGTCCGGTAAACGAATATCCATCAACATAAGATCAATTTTATTATTCTTGAATATCTTGAAGCCTTCCATACCGTTTCCGGCTTTAAGCAATTGTACACCGGTTTTTGCGAGAATAGTGCAAAGCAGCCCCATACTCGATTCATCGTCCTCAATGATCAGGATGGTTTTATCTTGAAAATTTTTGTGAGAAGCCGATAATGCATGCGCTTTCTTTATCTCAATAGGTTCTCCGGGTTCATAAGGCAGCGTGAAGCAAAAACAAGTTTTATGATTTTCCTGCGATTTCACCCAAATCTTTCCACCCAGTAATTCAACCAGGGTTTTCGATATAGATAAACCCAAGCCGGCTCCCCCGAACTTTCTGCCGGTTGATTCCTGCAACTGCCAAAATCGCTCAAAAACCAAATGCTGTTTTCCGGCCTCAATGCCAATACCGGTATCCTCAACCTCAAAAATAAGGTTATCCTTTTTTACATGGTAGCGTAATGCAATATATCCTTCTGAAGTGAATTTAACGGCATTATCCAGTAAATTGATGAGTACTTGTTTCATTCTCCTTGAATCGGTATAAACAACGGCATTATCGGGCAGACCCTTTTTAACCTTTATTTCCACCTTGCCGGGATATTTAGTTTTAAGCTTTTCGCGATAAGGGATAATGATTTCATCAATAACTGCATTAATAATACATGCTTCCTTATTAATGGAAACTTGTCCGGCCTCGATCTTTGAAATTTCCAATAAATCATTAATTAAGTTTAGCAGGTCGAGGCTATTATTACGGATGATATCGGTGTATTCCGGTTTTTCATGCTCATCGGCATCGGGCGATCTCAGCATTTCGGCAAAACCGACTATAGCATTGATGGGTGTACGAATCTCATGCGACATATTGGCAAGGAAAGCAGATTTCAACCGGTCCGATTCTTCGGCTTTGTGGCGGGCTATCATAAGCTCCTGCTCGTACTTTTTTTGTTCGGTGATGTCGGTTATAAATCCCTCGAGGCAAAAACCACCCCCCGGACGTTCAACCTTTAATCCTTGCTCCCATACCCATTTTTCCTGCTTATGAATATCTATTATCCGGTAAACAAGTTTAAAATGACGCCCTTCGGTTATTTTTTGCTGAACGGTATTCCACACATACTCCCGGTCGGCGGGATGGATCAGGTCGCCATAAGCGGTTTTATTGTCATTTATGATGTCTTCGGGAAGATAACCGGTAAGTGCTTTGGCCCCTTCGCTAACAAACTCCATGGTATATTTCCGGCTAATAGCGCAACGGTATGCCATGCCCGGAAGATTTCCCATCAAGGTGTTGAGCTTACGCTCACTTTCCCTGAGCCGCCTTTCCATATCATACGTATTAGTGGACTGCTCCTTTGGCGGCACTTCCCGAATAATTTCAATAACACCCTCCACCGAATTACCCGGACTGTACGGATACATGGATACCGTAAAATACCTCTTATCTTGTTCATGCGGGATGGAATATTGAAAATCCATACTTTCACCCTGAAGGCAGTTCTCGATATAGGGTTTCACCGCCCCTTCAAAAGTTTTTTTACCCAGTGTATTACTGATCGGTTGTCCGATTAACTGCTCGGGTTCTTTTTGAAATAACCCCGAATAGGCATGATTTACATAGGCATATATAAAGTCGGCTGTTACAAATGATACCGCCTCATCAATAACACCTAATATGCTTTTAAAAAGTATGGCTTCTTTCTGCTTATTCATATCTGTATAAGTAAGCTTTCAACCCCCATTAATTGAAGTTGCGATAAAGATAAGAAAAAAATAGCCATTTTGTATTAATGTACTTACATTTCTATAGTGACAATCAGGTACTTATTTATAATTTTTCCAATGGAGGGTGCTTAACATATGATTAATATCCTCGATGATAAAATCGATAACCGGCCGGAGGGAATCATTATTGGGAACTACGTTAAAATAAAGCGCTCCCCTCAGAAAGTGATCGGTACTATCGGTAACATAAAACTGGTATGGTGATGCTGCCTCCGTTCCGCCTATCCGGTAGGTAGTGCCATATACATGTCGCTCAGAACTTCGGATAACCGTTTCTTTAATGGCATTGGCTTTAGGAATATGCTGCATGGCCATTTTGTAGGAATCTTCTATATATTTTCCCAGGTTACCGTTAACCTGCTTATAACTAAGATGTACTTTTCCTTTATACCCGGGATACACTATATTGATCCAATAAGGGTGCCCGGAAACGCTTGGATTACGTGTGATCTTTGTATAGGCCGGGTATTCGAAGGTATAGGGAAAATTGGTGTCGAGTTTCACATAATTCTTTTCCGGAAGATCAATTCTTATATACCCTCTTGGTTTCGGGCTATAATCATTGCCGCCACATGAGCTGATCAATAGGATCAACCATAAAAATGCAAAAAAGGCTATTTGATTTTTATTCCTGGGTTTCTTTTTCATTAAGGGTTACCTTGATCTTTTTAATCCGACGCTTGTCAACCGCTTCAATGGTAAATTTATATTTATCGAAGCTGATGGTTTCGCCCTTGGCCGGAATTTTTCCTTCCAGTTCGAGGATCAACCCGGCTAGGGAATCCGAATCACCTTTTACCCGCTCAAACACACTGCCGTCGATGTTTAGTATTTTACAAAAATCATTGAGGGATGTTTTTCCTTCGAAGAGATATTGGTTTTCATCAAGTTTTGAGTATAACGATTCTTCATCAATGCTATCGTATTCATCAGTGATTTCCCCAACAATTTCTTCAAGGATATCTTCGAGGGTAACTATTCCTGAGGTTCCACCATATTCATCAACCACAATGGCCATGTGGATTTTCTTTTCCTGTATCTCTTCAAGCAAGTCGTTGATGCGTTTGTTTTCGGGAACAAAGAATAAATGTTTTTCACGCAGCAGTTGTCGCCAGTCAAACTCATTGCCTTTGTTGAGATAGGGCATTAAATCTTTTACATAAAGGATTCCAGCCAGGTTGTCGAAATTATCACGATAAACCGGGATACGGGAATAGCCCGATTCAATTATAATATCCATTAACTCACGAAAGGGTGTATTTACTTCCACCGCTGTAACATCCACCCGCGATTTCATGATCTCTTTCACTTCGATGTCGCCGAATTTAACGATCCCCTTCAATATCTTGCGTTCTTCCTCGGGTGTTGTTTCATCGGATGTAATTTCGATAGCCTGCGATAACTCCTCCATCGAAATGTTATAACCTCTTCGGTTAACCCGTTTATCGATCAAAGAGGTAAAATTCACCAACAGGGAACTTACCGGGTAAAATATTTTAATAAGCAGACTAATGGGATAAGCCATCATCCTGGCGAACCTGATTGATTTCTCGTTCGCCAGGATCTTAGGCATAATCTCCCCTATTATCAAGATGAGTGTAGTAACTACAACCACTTGTATAAGAAAAGCCACTAAGGGAAAACCGGTTAAATTGAACATTTCCGTGGTTATGAATGTGGAGAGAATGACGATGGCCACATTCACAAAATTGTTGGAAATGAGTATAGTGGCTAATAGTCTTTTCGGTCGTTCCAGTTGACGGATGATCAAATGATCACGATTGTCGGTTGATGTTCTGAGTTCTCTTAATTGCAATGGATTAAGTGAAAAATATGCGATCTCCGAGCCGGAGATGGCCCCCGAAAATAAGAGCAATACAAGCATAACCAAAATGCTTATTCCGGCTTCAGGGGAAAATGGCCTCATTAATGCATCTTGCAATAAAACCAGAGCCGACAAAGGAGCTGAATCAGATATTTCCAATACCCAAGTAGTTTTTTACAAAAGTAATGATTAGCAAAATGGCTTCAAAATTTATCCTTCTGTCCTCATAAATATTTAAACCATTGCACGTTAGCTAAGCGAATTTGCATTAGAAATATTGCATAACCACAACAAATGATTTACCGTTTGATAAAAATTCAATCAGCGGAGGAAGGTTAAAACCCCGGCTAGAAAGGCAGATCGTCGTCGGGTTGTTGCTGGGGTTCATCAAATTGCTGCTGTTGATTCTGCTCCGGCGCGTTATATTCCGGTGTTGAGCTGTCGCGTTTAGCGCCGCCTCCCAGCATGGTCATATTATCCGCCTGGATTTCGGTCATGTAATGTTTCTGCCCTTCTTTTTCATATGACCGCGTTCTGATACGACCTTCAATGAAAACTTTATCACCTTTTTTAAGGTATTTTTCCGCAACCTCTGCCAGTCCTCGCCAGGCAACAATGTTGTGCCATTCGGTTTGATCTACCCGCTGTCCGTCGCGGTTTTTGTAAGATTCAGTGGTGGCAATCGGAAAGTTTGCTACTGATGCCCCGCTGTCGAGGTGCTTTACTACAGGGTCTTTCCCTAAATTACCAATCAGAATTGCTTTGTTTACGCCACTTGCCATAATATTAATTTTTTTAGATTAAACAATACGCTTCCAAATTTACTAATTAACTTTTCATAAATCCAGTGATTCCCTATTTTTTTTATGGATTTTTTTATAAATCATTCAAGCCAATGTGCATAATCAGTCATGAATTGATCGATAAGCCTGGGAACCGGATAATTATGAACGTCCTTGTTTTTCACCACCTGATACCCATTAAATTGCTTGGACAGGCCGGAGAGAACTATTAACTGAAACCGGGCTTTTATCAATTGATGACTTAACTGATGCGAATAGACCTTTGAGGTCTTCATTTGCTTGATCTCATCCAAGGAGAACATATTTTTCCAGGTGGTTGTTTCCTTTAGCTGCTGTTGAGATCGGAAAGCTTTATCTTCGATAAGCGGAAAGTCGTAAAGATTTTTCCATATACCTTTTTCACTCCGTTTTCGAAGGATCACTTCCGGTCCTGATGCGTTGTTAATTCTTACCACAAGATAATGAAAATAACGTTCTTGTTGCGATCTGGTTTTAAGCTTAACCGGAAGATCATTCACTTTATCCGTTTGAAAGGCCCGGCATTCGTACTTCAGGGGGCATTTATCGCACAATGGATTACGCGGGGTACAATGCAAAGCCCCAAACTCCATTATCGCTTGGTTATGCTCACCCGGATTTTCACGATTGATAAATTTATGCGCATAGGCCGATAATTGCTTTTTTCCTTCTGTGGTATTGATGGGCGTATCAATGCCCAGGAATCGCGAAAGCACACGCATCACGTTGCCGTCAACCACCGGGTGTGAAAGGTTAAAAGCAAAGGAGGCAATTGCGCTTGCCGTGTATTCCCCGATACCAGGGAGCTTAATAATTTCCTCATAGGTGGCGGGGAAATTTCCCCCGTGCTCAGATACTATTTTCCTTGCCGCTGCGTGCATATTCCGGGCACGGGTGTAATAACCGAGGCCCTGCCATAATTTGAGGAGCTCATCCTCACTGGCAGCAGCAAGTAAATGAACATTGGGGAAGCGTTCAACCAGCCGGTTATAATAAGCTAATCCCTGATCCACCCTGGTTTGCTGAAGCACCACCTCGGAAATCCAAATAAGGTAAGGATCGGAGGTTTTACGCCAGGGAAGGTCGCGGCTGTTATACCGGTACCACTTAATTATTTGTTCGCTGAATTTCATCTGTGCTGCAAAGTAACAAAAGAAGTGCTTTTTAGAATGCAGATAAAAATTTAAATTTTTTTCGTATTGAGTTAAAAACGTTTATATTTGCAGCCCGTTTATAAAAAATTTAGTATCAAATCATTAAAAAAGATAGGGTATGACTAAAGCAGAAATTGTAGCTGACATAGCTAACAAGACTGGAATAGAAAAGGTTTCAGTACAAGCAACTATAGAGGCTTTTATGGATGCCGTTAAGAACTCATTGATCAACGGTGAAAATGTTTATCTAAGAGGTTTTGGCAGCTTCATTATTAAAAAGCGTGCTGAAAAAACTGGCCGGAATATCTCGAAAAACACAACTATTATCATTCCGGCACACAACATACCTGCTTTCAAGCCTTCAAAGAGCTTTGTAAATCAGGTAAAGAACAATGTAGAAGTTAAATAAAGCAGAAAAGGAGTAATTATGCCGAGTGGTAAAAAGAAAAAGAGACACAAGATGTCTACGCACAAACGCAAGAAGCGACTGCGGAAAAACAGACATAAGAAGAATAAATAATTGATTGCTCCATTTATTCGTTAGTTTTCTAAACGGAAAGAGTCTAAGAGGTCCGGTATAAGATATTAAATATCAGTTGATTCATTAGCTCAGTGAAACAAAAAGGACAACAACCGGCGCACTTTTTGGACTCTTCCCATTTATTTGCGGTTCCTTATCGATCAACCTTCCATTCCTTGGTGTAGTTTTAGGATAATAAAACTATCGGATCAATGCACGTATCAAAATTAATACGGTGTGAATAAGGAATTAATCATAGACTCCGGTTCATCGGAGGTAAGTATAGCGTTACTTGAGGATAAAACGCTTGTTGAACTTAACAAGGAAAAAACCAATAATAAATACGCTGTTGGTAACATCTACCTTGGAAAGGTAAAGAAGATAATGCCCGGCCTTAATGCAGCATTTGTTGATGTTGGATATGAAAAGGATGCGTTTCTTCATTATCTTGATTTAGGACCACAGGTACGTTCGCTGAATAAGTACGTTCGATTGGCACTCACCGGAAAGGCGAGCCAGATCGCAATGCCCGATTTTATCCAGGAAGATGAAATTGAGAAAACCGGGAAAATCACTAACGTACTCTCGCCCAATCAGCAGATATTGGTGCAGGTAGCCAAGGAGCCGATCTCGACAAAAGGCCCCAGAATTTCCACGGAGATATCATTTCCGGGACGTTACCTGGTATTGGTGCCTTTTTCGAATCGCATTTCGGTGTCGCAAAAAGTAAAAAGCAGTGCTGAACGCAAACGCCTCAAAAGGCTCATTAGCAGCATTAAGCCAAAAAATTACGGGGTAATCATCCGCACGGTTGCCGAAAACAAAAAAGTAGCCGACCTCGACGCCGACCTGAGCCAATTGGTTAGAAAATGGGAAACGGTTATTAAAAAGCTGCGGGCAGCCCGCCCGCCACAAATGATCATGAGCGAGCTCGACAGAACCTCTGCCATGCTTCGCGATATGATGAATGAAAGCTTTAATAACATTTACGTGAACGACCCTGTACTGTACGAGGAAACCAAAAATTATATCCAAACCATATCGCCTGAAAAAGCTGATATCGTAAAGCTATACAAAGGCAGTGTACCCATTTTCGATCAATTTGGAATCGACAAGCAAATCAAAACCTCCTTTGGTAAGATCGTGAATATAAAAAGCGGGATCTATCTCATAATTGAGCATACCGAGGCTTTGCACGTTATCGACGTTAATAGCGGCCACCGGGTAAATTCCGATAACTCCCAGGAAACTAACGCTTTGGGTGTAAACCTGGAAGCAGCATCGGAGATTGCCCGTCAGCTTAGGCTCAGGGATATGGGAGGTATTATTGTGGTCGATTTCATCGATATGCATGAATCGGCCAACCGTCGTAAGCTATATCAAAAGATGAAGGAAGAAATGTCGCGCGACCACGCCAAGCATTCCATTCTTCCTCCCAGTAAATTTGGATTGGTCCAGATTACCCGGCAGCGCGTTCGCCCCGAGATGAATGTGCAGGTGCTTGAAAAATGCCCGGTATGTGACGGCACCGGCAAAATAAGGCCCAGCATCATTCTTACCGACGAAATTGAAAACAACCTGCAGTACCTGATCCATGATCAGAATGAGAAAAATCTCACCCTTTCGGTGCATCCTTTCGTTTATGCCTATTTGACCAAAGGAATGATCAACCGTCATCTTAAATGGTTCTTTAAATATAAACAATGGATCAAGCTGCAACCCGACTCGTCTTTCCATTTTCTACAGTACAAATTCTTTAATAAAAACGATGATGAGATAAAGATGTAAGGCTAATAAAAGGAAAGGTGAAATTATTTAAGACTCTTTTAACACCGGAATAACTACCGGTTTATGCAATCTTTAATACTTTTGCAGCTTGCCGCATGTCGGCTTTAACTGCATTTTTGTTAAATAAAAAGAAACAGACGACTTGATATATGGAAACTATTGTCAGCGGGATAAGACCAACAGGAAATCTCCACCTGGGAAATCATTTTGGAGCTATCCGTAATTTTCTAAAATTACAGGAAGATAATGACTGTTATTTCTTTATAGCCGATTATCACTCCCTAACAACGCATCCAAAACCGCAAGACCTTCACGGGAATGTGAAACGGGTGTTGGTTCATTATCTGGCCGCTGGCCTCGATCCCGATAAGGCAACTTTGTACGTTCAAAGTCAGTTACCCGAAACAGCTGAGCTTTATTTATTGCTGAATATGAATGCATATCTTGGAGAGTTGCAACGCGTAGCCTCTTTCAAAGAAAAAGCCCGCCAGCAACCCGATAATATCAACGTCGGCCTGTTAACCTACCCCACGCTAATGACGGCCGATGTGATCATTCACCGGGCAACCAAGGTTCCGGTAGGAAAGGACCAGCAGCAGCACCTGGAAATGGCCCGAAATTTTGTGAACCGTTTTAACCGCATGTATGAGGTAGATTTCTTCCCCGAACCATTCGCTTACAATTTCGGTGAAGACCTGATCAAAATTCCGGGACTTGATGGCAGCACCAAGATGGGTAAATCCGAAGGTGAAGCCAATGCCATTTATTTTGTGGAAGACCCCAAGGTAATCCGTAAAAAGATCATGCGGGCTGTTACCGATAGCGGCCCTACGGAAATGAACCAAACCAAGCCGCAATACATTGAAAACCTCTTCAACCTGTTGCGCGTAATGTCATCGCCCGATACGGTGGAGTATTTCGATGATCAATACAACAAATGCGAAATCAGGTATGGTGACCTTAAGAAACAACTGGCCGAGGATGTTATTAAATTTGTTACCCCTTACCGGGAAAAGATAGAAGCCTTATGGAACGACGAGGCCTACCTGCAAAAGGTGGTTAAACAGGGAACCGAAAAAGCCCATGCCAGTGCATCAAAAACCATGAACGAACTAAGAAAGATCATCGGATTTCTTCCATTCTAAATTAAGATTATTATTACAACGCAAAATATTGATATACAATTAAATGCGGCGTCTTCTGAAGGTGCCGTTTTATTTTTTTTGATCTTATCCGCTTAGGAAGCTTTTGGTATGTGCCCGAAAATTTCTAATTTTAAATGCTGTTGAAAAATACCAAAGCCCATGAGTTCAAGAAATAATTCTGCCGTAGTTGTTGATATTTTGCTCCGATTAGGGGTTATCATTTTCATTCTCGGGTTTTTATTAAATGTTGCCCTGGCAATAGAAACAGGAGCACAGGTGTGGAATACATTCCTGCAAATAGTGTTGTTGATTGTTTTCATCGTTATTGCCTATATCATTATTATGCTCGACCGGGTTCCTTCGCAAATCTTCGGTTTTTCAGTTGTAATGCTGATCAACCTGTTTAAAATGATGGAAATGTTAGCTGTTGGAAATATCAACCAGGAAATATTTTCCTATTTTCTTATGTTGATGATTTCAGTTTATTTTGTAACCAAATCGAGCAGAAATAAAAAACGTAAAATGACGGTATTTTAATGAAGCGATTTCTTTCTTACACCGGCTTGATCCTTGTTTTTTTAATAGCCATTGCCTTTGGCGCTTTTTGGTATGCAGGAATATTTACAAGTTTTTCGGTTACCGAAATAGAAGTGGGACCATACACAGGGCTTTATGAAAATGTGTACGGCGACCATTCCGATGCCTCGGAAGTAAGGAATAAGATATACAAGGAATTGAACGGTGATAAACTAACGGTGTCGAGTGTTTTCGGCGTTTATTTTGAAGAGCCGGAGTCTACTCCCAAGGGCGACCTCATGGGATATGCCGGATGCATGATCGCACATTCCGATACGGTACACCTTGATGATCTGCGCTATCCTTATGAAACATTACGAATGAAAAGGAACAAAAGGATCGTGGTCGATATCCGCTACGAAAACAACTTAACCCAATTGGCGGGAATGCTCCGGATTCACCCTGCCATGCGTGAATATGCAGAAATAAAAGGATACCAGGTTAAACCCATTATGGAAATATATGATCTTCCTAATCAGCGCATCCGCTATATTATGCCTCTGGGCGAAGCCAACCAGGCAAAAGTATTTAAATAAACCCATTGATAAAACAGTTTTACCGGCATTATCGTTAACTAATAAAAAGACAATTTGGCAGAAGTAGCAGCAGTAAAACAGAAGGAACGAGTCGTACTGGTTGGGTTGATCACCAATAAGCAGGATAAATTTAAAATTGACGAATACCTGGATGAATTGGCTTTCCTGGTGGATACAGCCGGGGGAAAGCCTTCGAAGCGTTTTGTACAGCGATTGCAAAGCCCCGATCCAAGATATTTTGTGGGCTCGGGGAAACTGGAGGAGATATATGAATACATTCAGGCCGAAGAGATAGATACGGTGGTTTTTGATGAAGAACTATCCCCAACACAAATAAGGAACATCGAACGGCAGTTGGGAAGCAAGGTGCTGGATAGAACGAATTTGATCCTTGATATTTTTGCCAAACGGGCAAGGACCAGCCATGCCAAGACCCAGGTTGAGCTTGCCCAGTATGAATATCTTTTACCCCGCCTAACCCGAATGTGGACCCACCTTTCCAAGCAAAAAGGCGGCATCGGTATGAAAGGGCCGGGGGAAAAGGAAATCGAAACCGACCGCCGGATCATACGTGATAAGATCACCCAGCTCAAGCAAAAACTTCAACAGATCGATAAGCAGAAGGCCACCCAGCGTAAAAACCGCGGCAGCATGGTTAGAGTGGCATTAGTGGGTTATACCAATGTGGGTAAATCCACCTTGATGAACCGTTTGAGCAAATCGGAGGTTTTTGCCGAAAACAAGCTGTTTGCCACCCTCGATACCACTGTGAGAAAGGTGGTGGTGGGTAATCTCCCGTTTTTGCTTTCCGATACTGTTGGCTTTATCCGCAAGCTCCCCCACAGCCTGGTGGAATCATTTAAATCAACCCTGGATGAGGTGCGTGAATCAGACCTTATCGTCCACATCGTAGATATTTCGCATCCCGATTTTGAAGACCATATCAATGTGGTGCGTCAAACCCTGAATGAAATCGGTGTGCATGAAAAGAAAATGATGCTGGTGTTCAATAAAGTCGATCTGTATAAATCGGAGCATGTGGCTACTACCGGAAATGATGATTTTAATGGGGAGGAAAATAATTCCCAATCACTCGATGAGCTGGAAAAAACCTGGATGGCCAAAACCAATGCACCTGCGGTATTTGTTTCGGCTAAAGATAAAACCAACATCAATTACCTCCGTGATGTGCTCTATGAAGAAGTGAAAAAAATTCACGTTAAACGATATCCTTATAATAATTTTCTTTATTAAAACGTCCTTTAATGATAAATTAAAACAGGGTAGCCGGTAATATTACCCGAAATGGATATATTTGCCGCAATAGACTGAGAAATGAAAAAAATTCATCTGATACTACTCTCCATACTCTCCGGGGTGCTTTTTACAACAGGGTGGCCCAAGGACGGTATCCCTGTTTTCCTGTTTATTGCCTTTGTGCCGCTTCTTTATATGGAAGATTATATAGCCCGCAACATGCAGGACTTCGGGCGGTTTGTAATTTTCCTGTATGCGTTTCCAGCCTTTTTTATCTGGAACCTCTTAACCACCTACTGGATTTATAACTCAACATTTGTTGGAGCGGCAATGGCTATTTTCCTTAATAGCAGCTTCATGTCGCTGGTGTTTATGGTGTTTCATCTTACAAGAAGAAATTTCCCCAATAAAAACCATGGTTACATAGCCTTGGTCTTTTACTGGATTTCATTTGAATACCTCCATCACCACTGGGACCTGAACTGGCCCTGGCTGAATTTGGGCAACGGCTTTGGAGCTTGGCACCACTGGATTCAATGGTATGAATATACAGGTATCTTTGGCGGATCAGCATGGGTACTTATCGGAAACATAATCGGGATTTATTTCCTTCGAAAAATTGTTAATAAGAATATCTCCATAAAAGAAATTCTGATTTATAGCGGATCACTTGTCCTGTGGGTAGCTATTCCGGTCATCATCTCCCACATCATTTATAACAATTACCACGAAACGGGCAAAGAGGTGGAAGTGGTGGTAGTGCAACCCAATATCGATCCTTATAACGAGCAATACGATCTAACGCCAGAGCAATCGCTCGATCGAATTTTATCACTGGCCAAAAAGAAAGTAACGCCCGAAACCAAATTTGTTGTGGCCCCCGAAAGTGCTTTACAAGAGCATGTTTGGGAAAGGAACATCGACAGAATGGAAACCCTTCCGAAGATCCTGGACTTTGTGCACCGGTATAACGCCAACTTTATTGTGGGCATTTCTTCACGTAAATTATTTGAGGAAGATGAAGAAATAACCCCCACTGCCCGCAAGTTCACCAATGCCGATCGATACTATGATGCTTACAACACCGCTCTTTATGTTGATTCTACACAGGCAGTCCAAACCTACCATAAGTCCAAACTTACCCCGGGAGTGGAAAAAATGCCTTATCCCAAAGTTTTCAAGCCACTGGAAAAATACGCCATCGACCTGGGCGGCACCATTGGTAGCCTTGGAATTGATAAAGAACGTATTCCGTTTGATGTAAAAAATGATTCGCTTAAAATAGCTCCTGTCATTTGTTATGAATCCGTTTATGGGGGATTTGTAAGCAAGTTTATCAAAAACGGCGCAAACTTTATTTTCGTGATCACCAACGATGGCTGGTGGGGCAATACGCCAGGCCACAGGCAGCACTTCCTGTTTTCCAAACTTCGTGCTATTGAGCTAAGAAGAAGCGTGGCCCGCTCGGCCAACACCGGGATATCCTCCTTTATCGATCAGCGAGGCGATGTTTATAAAGCCACCGAATATTGGGTTAAAGATGTGATCAGGAAAAAAATCACGTCAAACCATGAGCTTACCTTTTATGCCATTTACGGGGATTATATTGCCCGGGTATCAATAATGGGCACTGTTTTGATGGTACTAATAACCATTACGGCAGCAGTTAAATCAAAAAACAGTAAGCTGGTGTAAAAAGATATAGCTATATCACTTCAGCATTATTCATTGTTAATTCATCCGGTACTTTTACCGGTTTATCATCTTCAAACGTTCCGGTAATTCCCATCATTATAAATTCGTATGACCAAAATCAGGTAATCGACTCACCCCTATGTGATAAAACACAGCCGGACTTAACAAAAACTTAAAATGGATAACTGGAAACTTAAACAGTATACTTTGTTTCCTTGTTACAAATATTCTAAATTTGCACACCCAAATTCATATTATGTCGAACAATGACTTAATCATACTGGAAGGAGCCCGGGAACTATTCAGGAATTATGGCCTGCGCAGTGTCTCAATGGATGATATATGCCGTTATGTGGGCATCTCAAAAAAGACACTATACCGCTTTGTGGAAAATAAGGCAGCCCTTATTGATAAAATGATCGACCTGGATATGGAGGAAATGGGAACAATTATTAATGAACATAAAGCCGGGCAGCAAAATGCCATTGATGAACTACTGGAGCAAAGCAAGTTTGTGCATCAACACATTAACAATATCAAGCCGGCTTTCCTGTATGATCTTCAAAAGTATTACCCGCATATCCACCAGCGGTTTATGCGTGAAAAGCGCAAGTGGATCATTAATCATGTTATTAAAAACCTCAGGCAAGGCATTGAAGAGGGTTTATACCGCACCGACCTCAACCTGGAACTGGTAGCCCTTTTATACAGCCAAAAATTAGAAGACATGCAGAATCCTGAGTTTATCAACTCAGGAGATTTTACATTCGAAAAGATCTTTGAAGTCATGTTTGACAACCACATCAGGGGAATATCAAACCAGGATGGCATTGCTTATTATGAACAGCAAAAATCGAAGTTGAACTTCAAAATAACGAACCAATGAGAAGAGGAACTATCGGGGGATTTCTAATAATCATATTGCTTTTATTTGGCAATACCCTTAGGGCACAGGAGGCAATGGAGCTTTCGTTGAAAAAGGCTCGGCAATATGCACTTGAAAATAGTTACGGCATTATGAACGCCCGGCTCGATATAAAAAAGGCCAAAGAGCAGGTTTGGGAAACCACTGCCAGCGGTTTACCCCAGGTAAGCGCCAATGTGAATTACCGTAACAATCTTAAGTTGCCGGTAACCCTGGTACCTGCAAAATTCTTCGACCCCAATGCCCCCGAGGGGGAGTTTGCCGAATTGAAATTCGGAACCCAGCATAATGCCAGCTTAACGGTGCAGGCCAATCAACTTATTTTTAGCGGGCCTTATATCGTTGGCTTGAAAGCTTCGCGCACCTACCTTGAGCTATCGAAAAAGCAAATGGAAAAACGCGAAATGGAAGTACGCGAAACGGTTTCCATGACCTACTATTCCGCACTTGTGGCTGAAGAAAGCAAGCGACTGCTGGAAAAAAGCCGTCAAACCATAAAAAGATCCCTGAATGAAACCAAAAAAATGCATGAACAGGGGCTTATCGAAGAAACCAATGTAGACCAGATACGGTTGAACCTGAAGAACTTAAATAACCGTATTAGCAGTACCCAGCGGCAGTTCGTTATTGCCGTTAAGGCGCTTAAATATCAAATGGGCATGAGCCTCGACCGGGAAATTGTGCTTATCGACAGCCTGAAAGGCATATTACATGATATTGATCTGGCCCGTGTTGCCCGGCAAAAGTTTAACCTGCAAGAACATGTCGACTTTAAGCTGATCAATACCCGGGAGCAGATTCAACAGCTTAATCTGCAAAAGGAAAAAATGGATTATTTACCCTCCATTTCGGCCTTTGCCCAGCATGACGAGCAAGCAATGCGTGATGAGTTCAACTTTTTTGGTAGTGAAGGTAACTGGTTCCCCTCAACCACTATCGGCTTTCAAATGGACATTCCCATCTTTAGCAGTGGAATGCGCTATTCGCGGGTTCAAAAAGCCCAGCTCGACCTGGAAAAAACACGGGTGAATAAAAAACAACTAGCCGATGGGCTTACCCTGGAAGTGGAACGCGCCAAATCGGATTATCGCGATGCCCTGGAAAAATACAATACGCAAAGGGAAAACCTCAATTTGTCGAAAAAGATCTATGACCGGAATTTGAAAAAATACCGGCAGGGTATGCTTAGCAGCCTGGAATTAACGCAAACCCATAATCAATACATTCAAACACAAACCAGCTACTTCCAGGCGATATTTCAGCTATTGAATTCGAAGAACAAACTAGACAAAGCTTTAAACAATTATTAAAACGGGTTTAGCAATGAGAAAAATCACGTTCATCATTATAGTATTCATCGTTGCAGCTTGCAACAACCAGATGGGCCCCGAGGAAGTAAGAAAGGAAGTAGCAAGCAAGAAAAAGGAAATAAGCGAACTGGAAAAGGAAATTTCCAATCTTGAGGCCAAGTTTGAGAAAGACACAGTTGAAAAAGTTCCGGTTCGGGTAAAGAATATCAAATACGAAGCCTTCGATCATTACATTGAGGTCAACGGTTCGGCTGAAATGATGCAACAGGCCATCATCAGCCCCGAAACCAACGGACAGATCAAAACCATCCATGTGGAAGAGGGCGAAAGGGTGAAGAAAGGTGAGCTGCTGGTAAATTTAAAAACCGAGGTAACCCAAAATTCCATTGAAGAAGTTAAAACTTCACTTGAACTGGCACGTATCACATTCCGAAAGCAAAAAGAGCTTTGGCAGGATAGCATAGGCTCGGAGATACAATACCTGGAGGCTAAGAACCGGATGGAGTCCCTGGAGCGACGAATGGAAACCCTCAAGTCGCAGCTTGATATGGCTAAAATTGAAGCTCCTTTTGATGGGATCATCGAAAACGTGATCCTTAAAGAAGGAGAGCTTGCCTCACCGGGCGCCAGGGTGATAGAGCTGGTAAACCTTGATAAAATAAAAATTGTAGCGGATGTTTCGGAAGAATATCTTTCGGCCATTAGAGAAGGAGATAAGGTAACCGTTGAATTTCCAGCTTATCCCGGCTTTAAACGAGAGATCCCCATCGGGTTTGTGGGTAATGTGATCAATCCCGAAAACCGGACTTTCAGCATACAGCTTAAAATGGATAACTCCAATGAAATGATCAAGCCCAACATTATATCGGTACTTCACATTAATGACTATTCCAATGATTCGGCTATGATCGTGCCTTCTATTATCCTGAAAAGAGACATTAAGGGATTTTTTGTCTTCATTGCCCGCAAAACCAATGGAAGCCTGAAAGCCAAAAAGGTATATGTTGAAAACGGGGAATCCTATCAGAACAAAACGGAGATCCTCTCGGGAATTGAACCTGGCGACAAGGTGATCACCGAAGGATATAATAAGGTTACTACGGGAACGGAAGTTGAAATTGTGAATTAATACCAGCCAAGAAGAAGAACGATATGGATATTAAAGATAAGACCGATCAGGTAATCAAAGAATTCAAGCTAACCACACAGGCCCTGAAAAACCGGAATACCGTATATATTCTGGCGGTGGTTATAGCCGTGTTTGGATTGGTTTCTTACCGTTTACTTCCCAAGGAATTATTTCCCGATATCGACATCCCTTATGTAATGGTTCAAACCACGTATCCGGGAAATTCCCCCCTTGATATTGAAAACCTGGTTACCCGCCCCCTGGAAAAGGAAATCGAACCCATTGATGGTATCAAGGAAATGAGTTCGGTTTCGGCGCAAGACGCCTCGGTGATATTTGTGGAATTCACGTTCGATAAAGATATCGATAAAGCGCTTCAGGACGTTAAGGATGCCGTTGATCAGGCTAAAAGCGAATTACCCGATGACCTGCCAAGTGACCCGTTTGTGAATGATATCGACTTTTCCGAATTCCCTTTTATCAACATTAACCTGTCGGGCGAGTTTAGCATTGATGAGTTGAAAGAATACGCCGAAATTCTGGAAGATCGCTTCGAAGGGGTTTCCGAGGTGTCGAAGGTGAGAATACAAGGGTTGAATGAAAAGGAAATCAAGGTAAATGTTGATAAGCATAAAATGCAAGCTCTTGATCTGAGTTTCCGGGATATAGAAAATGCCATCTCATCGGAAAATGTTTCCATCGCGGCCGGTGAAATCAAACGGGAAGGCACCCTAAGATCGGTAAGGACCGTGGGTGAATTTGAATCAGTGGAGGAGATGCGCGATATCGTCATCAAGAATGAAGACAATAATATCGTGCATCTTAAAGATGTGGCCGTCGTTATTAATGGCTATGAGGATCCGTCGAGTATCACACGCCTTAACCGAGAGCCGGTAGTTTCGGTGCAGGTGATCAAAAAGGGTGGCGAAAACCTGCTGGAAGCAACATCCAAGGTAAAAGATATCCTGGAGGAGATTGAGCAGGATAACGTGTTACCCGGTAACCTGAAGGTAACCATCACCAACGACCAGTCGGATATGGTAAAGATGCAGCTTACCAACCTGGAAAACAGCATGGTGATCAGTATCATATTTGTGGTGATGGTGTTGTTTTTCTTCCTTGGAACCCGCAATGCCATATTCGTGGGAATTGCAATCCCATTATCGATGTTTCTTTCATTTGCCATTCTGGGTTTGATCGATTACCGGATCAACATGATCGTGCTATTCAGCCTTATTCTTGCCTTGGGAATGCTGGTTGATAATGCCATTGTCACTGTTGAAAACATCCACCGCCATATCGATCAGGGATTGCCCAAGTTTGAAGCGGCCCGGCGGGCTGTGGGTGAGATTGCCGTACCTATTATTGCCTCTACTGCCACAACGCTGGCAGCCTTTATACCGTTGGCCTTCTGGGATTCCATCACCGGCGAATTCATGCGTTACCTGCCAATTACCCTGATTATCGTGCTTACTTCCTCATTGTTCGTGGCATTGGTTATTATCCCGGTTTTATCCTCGGCTTTCGTAAAACCCGGTGCCGCACGCCACGAAACAAGCAAAAGACAGGGCTTTAAAATTGCAATTATACTCACAGCCATTGCCCTGATCTTTTACATGGGTGGTTTAAATATTCCGGGAAGCCTTTTCCTCATCGGTGCCTTTGTAACACTGGCCAATGTGCTTTTCTTTTCGCAACTCGGCCGGTGGTTTCAGGATGTATTCCTGGTATGGCTGGAAGATATTTATCTTAAGGTATTGAAGTTTGCCCTGAGGGGTAAAAAACCCTACTTCTTTTTTGTGGGAACCCTTATTCTATTGGTATTAACCGTTGGTTTTTATTTTTCGAGAAACCCAAAATTTGAGTTTTTCCCCGAAAATGAACCCTCTTATATCAACATTTTGGCAGAGCTGCCAATAGGCACGAGCATCGAAGCCACTGATGAATTTATGAAAGATCTTGAAAAAAGGGTGATTAACAAATTGGAGCCACATGAGGAGATCGTTAAATCAGTGCTTACCAATGTGGGCTCAGGAGCCGTGCTTGAAAATGAAGGTCCGGCAGCCCAATCATCGCAAGGGGGGCGCCCCAATAAGGGTTTGATCACGGTTAATTTTGTCGATTATGAATTCCGGCAAGGCGTCAGCACTTCAAAAATCATGAAAGACATTTCACGCGATCTTTCAAACCGCTATCCGGGCGTAGGCTTCACCATTGAAAAGAATCGCATGGGACCGCCCGTGGGGAAACCGGTCAATATCGAAATTTCGGGACAGGAATATGACAAATTGATACGGATAACCGACAGTATCCAATACATCATTGAATCGGAGGATATTGAAGGCATCGAAAACCTGAAAATGGACCTCAATATCGGAAAGCCTGAAATGCTCGTGAGTGTTGACCGTAAACGGGCCGGCCGCTTTGGCTTGTCTACAGGACAGGTGGCCAGTACCATTCGAACAGCTTTGTATGGTAAAGACGTTTCCGATTTTAAAATTGGTGAAGACGAATATCCCATACAATTGCGATTGATGGAAAAATACCGTTACAGCGTGCCGGCATTGATGAACCAGGAAATAACTTTTAGAAACAACCGCGGAAGACTTATTTCGGTACCCATATCTGCCGTAGCCGATTACAAATACAGCACCACCTATAGTTCCGTTAAGCGTAAGAATCTCGACCGGGTGATCACGCTTTCATCCAATGTAGTGGAAGGATACAATGCTACCGAGATCAATGAACAAATCAAGGTAGCCCTGGCCGAATATGATCTGCCGGAGGGATATGAGTATCGCTTTACCGGTGAACAACAAGACCAGCAAGAATCCATGGAGTTTCTCGAAAGAGCCCTCCTGATTGCTTTGTCACTAATCCTGATTATCCTGGTTACCCAGTTCAACTCTTTGATCAAGCCGGTGATCATTATGGTGAGTGTGGTTTTTAGTACTATTGGAGTATTCGGTGGCCTGGCAACGTTCAATATGAATTTTGTAGTGGTCATGACCGGTATTGGCATTGTTTCGCTCGCCGGTGTAGTAGTGAATAATGCCATAGTATTGATTGATTATATCGATTTGCTCAAAGCTCGCCGGCGTAAGGAGCTGGGAATGGAAGAAGGCGCCTTTCTGCCCCTGGAAGAAGCAACCGATTGCGTTATAAGGGGTGGAAAAACCAGGCTGCGCCCTGTATTGCTTACCGCCATTACCACTATCCTGGGATTACTGCCCATGGCCATCGGAATGAACATTGATTTTCCAGGCCTGTTACGAAGTTTCGATCCCAATATTTATTTTGGAGGTGATGCATCAGCCATGTGGGGCCCCATTTCATGGACCGTAATCTTCGGGCTGGCCTTTGCCACTTTCTTAACATTAGTAATTGTACCGGTTATGTACAGGATATCAACAAGAGTGCAGATAGGATTAATACGATTGTTTGAAAAAACCAGGCAGTCAAAGAAAACGCCATAAAGCCCATGAAGTATGGAAAATTCAATAGCTGTAATGTGTTTTTAAAAAAAGAAGCTGTTAAAAGGCGAAATGGGACCTGGTTCCCATTTCGCTTTTTTGTATTAATTTAGGGCCTATACTGTGCAACCTTTTTGCCTTAAATGGATAAACTGATAGGAATAAAAAATTTGATCCATTTTTGACAACGTACTGATGTATAAAAATAGCACTGAACAACAGCGAAAAGCACAGCGATATTCCAGCTTCTTTCAACTAATTATGAGAAAGATGAACACTGATAATAACAATTTGAAAGCTAACCCAAACAACAACTCCCTTGCGATTGATTTTATCAATTCGGTTCCCAATGCAGCTTTATTGATAGATGAACAGGCTAACTTCATTTTGGGTAATGATGAATTTAAAAAACTAACGCATTTTGACATTGAGTCTTCGCAAGCGAAAAATAAGATGCATGATCTTCTTCAAAGTGAGCAGGTAAAATCTGCCATTGAAAAGCTGAAGCGGGAAAAATCTTTCGTGATCCATTCCTTACCCATTCAATTAAATGAAAATTATCCGGTAAATGTAGGATTAAAAGGACGCAAGCTTGAATCGGAGGAATTACATCCCTTCTCCATATTAATCTCATTCAAAGCCTTATATCCCGGAATAAATTCATTTGGCGAGGCCGAACCTTTTAAAATCCTTTTTGATAACATAAATGATGGTATCAGCATTATTGAAAACGATAAAGTGGTATATGCCAATGATAAAATTTGTGAGATCCTGGGTTATCGTCGCGATCAAATTCATCTCATAAATGGTGTTGATTGTGCTATCCCTGAGGAGAAGCCTCGTATAAAAGAAATCCAGGACAAGATGAGTAGTGATGGAACTTATCCCGATCAACTTGAATTTTGGATTGAAAATAAAGAAACCGGGGAAAGAAAATACATTCGTAACCGCTTTATCAAAGCCGATCTATCGGATTCTTCACAAATAAGATATGTTGTTACCACCGATCTTACCGAATATAAAAAGGTAATTGATAAGTTAACCGTAAGAGAAAGTATCCTTGGCGCCATCAGTTTTGCTTCCGAGCGATTCCTTCAGTCCTTTAGCTGGATTGAGCAAATTGACCAGGTTCTTGAAAAGTTGGGCAAGGCTACTATGGTAAGCCGGGTTTATATATTTAAGAATCACACCGATAAAGGCGAGCTATATACCAGCCAGCTTTTCGAGTGGGCTGCCGAGGGTATAGAAGCACAGATCAATAATTCCGAATTACAGAACATAAACTATAAGCAAAGTCTTGATGAGTTATACAATAAGCTTCAGTCCGGCAAAATATACAGCGGATTGGTAAAGGACTTGACGGACGAAATGCGGGCCATACTGGAACCACAGGATATATTGTCGATTATCATAGTTCCCATCTTTGTGAATGACTCCTTTTGGGGTTTTATAGGTTTTGATGACTGTGTTAATGAGCGTGAATGGACCCACTCCGAAATGGATATTCTCAAAACAGCGGCTGACATTGTCGGTTCAGCTATCCATAAACAGCAGGCACAACGTGAGCTGGCCATTGAAAAATCATATTTTGAAAAACTCTTTAACGGAGCCCCCGAGGCTATTGTTTTGGTTGATAAGAATAGTGTTGGTCTCCGTGTAAATGAAGAATTTGAGAAACTTTTCGGATACAAAGCCGATGAGGTTATGGGTGAGCGTATTGATGAATTGCTGGCCCCGGAAGGCTATCGCGAGGAGGCCGCCAATATTACCCGCAAAATATGGGCCGGCGAAAAGGTATGGGAAGAAACCGTTCGCCAGCGGAAAAACGGTACCCTGGTTAATGTTTCATTGCTGGGAGTGCCGGTGGAAACCGGCCAGGGTGAGCCGGCCGTCTACGGCATCTATCGCGATATTACCGAACGCAAATTTGCCGAACAGCAATTAAAGGAGAGCCAGATCAAATTCAAAACGCTCTTTGAATCGGCTAACGACGCCATTTTTCTGATGGAAGGCCATAACTTCGTCGATTGCAACGACAGGGTGTTATCCATGTTTGGCTGCAACAAAGAAGAGATCATTGGGGAAACACCTTTTAAATTTTCACCGGAGTACCAGCCCGATGGCAGTAACTCGCGTGACCGCATCAATAGCTTAATCAATAAAACCCTGGAAGGTAAGCCCCAATCCTTCGAATGGCAACATCTCCGTATTGACGGCACACCCTTTACTGCAGAAATCGGTCTCAATCGCATCGAGCTTAAAAATCATGTTTACATCCAGGCCATCATCAGGGATATTACCAAGCGCAAGGAAGCCGAACAGGAGCTGCTTAAGGCCAAGGAAAAGGCCGAAGAATCGGATCGTTTAAAATCAGCCTTCCTGGCCAATATGTCACACGAGATACGTACCCCGATGAACCACATTATCGGTTTTATCGATATGCTCACCGATCCCGACCTGGAGGAGGAAGAAAGGGAAGAATACACAGCCCTTATCAAGAATAGCAGTAATACGCTTCTCCAACTCATTAATGATATTATCGATATTTCCAAGATCGAATCCGGTCAACTGGAAATTGTAAAAAAAGAATTTAGCCTGAATAACTTTTTGAATGATATCATTGAGTCGGCAAAGCATGAAATGGAAATACAGGAAAAACAACACCTGGAACTCATTCATCCCGAGCGTGCAAAAGAGGATAAAAAACTTATTTCCGATCCTTACCGTCTGAAGCAAATCGCTAATAATCTCATCTCCAATGCTATAAAATTCACCCATGAAGGAAAGATCGAGTTCGGCCTGGAAATTCGGAAAAACAACCGTTTCTACTTTTATGTAAAAGATACCGGCATCGGGATCCCTGAAAAGGAAAAAGAGATGATCTTCCAGCGCTTCAGGCAGGTTGATTACAGTTATACCCGCGAGTACGGGGGAACAGGTTTGGGATTGGCCATTTGTAAAGGATTATCACACATTTTGGGCGGTTCTATTCACCTGGAATCCACCGAAGGAGAAGGATCACTTTTCTCCGTTGAGATCCCCCTTAAATCGCCCCAGCAGGAAAAACCCGAACCCCGAAAAGTACAGATATTCGACTCGAGCTACAACTGGTCCGGAAAAACTATTCTGGTTGTTGAAGACGATCATATTAATGCCAAATATTTAAAAACTATTCTTAAACTGCCGGGTGCAAATATACTGGTTGCCAAAACAGGGCAGGAAGCGCTCGATCTGGCCGATACCGAAAAGATCGACCTGGTATTAATGGATATACAACTACCTGGTATGGATGGATTTGCCACCACCAGACGCATGAAGGAAATCCGCCCGAAAATTCCGATTATAGCACAAACCGCATATGCTACGCCCGGTGACGAGGCAAACTGCATGAAGGCAGGTTGTAATGATTATGTTCCAAAACCTATCGAACGACAGGTACTCATGCAAAAAATCAACGAATACCTCATACGGGATTAATATTAAACTCTGTTCCCCGAAAATTGTTAAGTTTTGTGGCAAAGGCTTCAGTGACGAACATTGATTCATTTCACTAAAAGCCATGTCATTTTAAACATTAAGGCAAACAACAAAACCTTTTAACGATGAGAACAGATATAGATATCGCCAAAAACGCTGATAAAAAGCCCATTGCCGAAATTGCCGAAAAAATGGGCATTACCGAAGACAAATTGGAAAAATATGGCAACGATAAGGCTAAGTTGCCTGTGCAACTAATTGACCGGGAGAAGGCCGACAAAAGCAACCTAATCCTTGTTTCGGCCATTTCACCAACACCTGCCGGAGAAGGAAAAACCACCATGTCAATCGGACTATCACAAGCGTTGAATAAAGTGGGAAAGAAATCCACGGTGGTATTGCGCGAACCTTCGCTGGGCCCGGTTTTCGGCATTAAAGGAGGGGCCACGGGAGGCGGTCATTCGCAGGTAATTCCCATGGAAGATATCAACCTGCATTTCACCGGTGATTTTGCGGCCATCGAAAAAGCCCATAACCTGTTAGCGGCTTTGATCGATAATAACATCCGCAATCCAAAATCGGAATACAGCATCGGGCTCGATCCACGCACCATTTACTGGAAGCGTGTGATGGATATGAACGACCGCTCACTGCGGCATGCTGTAATTGGTTTAGGTGGACGAACATCAGGCATGCCCCGCGAAACAGGCTTTGACATAACTGCCGCCTCAGAGGTGATGGCAGCCCTCTGCCTGGCCGAAAACCTGGAAGACCTTAAGGAAAAGCTGGGAAATATTTTTGTCGGATACACCTTTGACAAAAAACCGGTTTATGCCCGCGATATGAATGCCAACGGGGCCATGGCTGCCTTATTGAAACATGCCATCAAGCCCAACCTGGTGCAAACCCTCGAAAACACCCCAGCCATTATTCACGGCGGCCCGTTTGCAAATATAGCCCAGGGTACCAATTCCGTTATTGCCACCCGCATGGGCATGACCTACTCCGATTACACCGTTACCGAGGCCGGTTTCGGGTTTGACCTGGGCGCCGAAAAATTCTTCGATATCAAATGCGGCTATTCCGGGCTATCACCTAAGGCGGTAGTCCTTGTAGCTACTGTGCGTGCACTTAAATTTCACGGAGGTGTTCCGCTGGAAGACATTAACAAACCCAATCCCGAAGCACTCAAAAAAGGACTGAGCAACCTCGAAAAGCACATTGAGAACATCCAGATATTTGATATTTGTGCAGTTGTAGGCATCAATAAATTCACTTCCGATACCGATGAAGAGATCCAAATTGTAAAAGACCGGTGCCGTGAACTTGGTGTTGAAGCCGTTGAAGCCGATGTTTGGGGTAAAGGCGGCGATGGTGCTACCGAATTGGCCGAAAAAGTGATCAAAGAAGCGGAAATGTGTACCTCCACCTATAAACCCATGTATGACTGGAAATGGGGAGTTGAAAAGAAGGTCGAAACTGTAGCAACAAACATTTACGGTGCAAAGGCCATTGATTATTCTTCACAAGCCAAAGCCGACCTGCGCAAGATTGCCGATCTTGGTTTGGATAATTTACCGGTGTGCATTGCCAAAACCCAAAAATCGCTATCCGATAATCCCAAATTATTGGGCCGGCCAAAAGATTTTGTGGTTACCGTAAGGGAAATTGAAGTCGCTGCAGGAGCAGGCTTCGTGATTCCAATTACCGGTAAGATCCTGCGTATGCCTGGCTTGCCTTCCAAGCCCTCGGCCGAAGATATTGATATTGATAAAGAAGGTAATATAAGTGGACTGTTCTAAATTCAGAATCGCTTTGCGCTCGGCACCGAGCGCAAAGCGATTTATTCATTATCCGTCGCATGCCACTCGGCATAAGAGGTAACCGTTTCCTGGATTTTCAGGCTATGAAGCGATACACCTTCAGGAAGCTTGTCCCCTACCCTTCTTACGATCTCGGTAAGCAGGTTCTCGGTAGTGGGCTGCCAGGGGACTACAATCAACCTTTCGGCCAACTCACCCATGGCATCAATATTTTCCTGCGAAACACTGTCGGGAAGCACTAGACTGTGATCATAATCATTAATAAAATTTTCCCTGACGATCTCCTTTAACTTCTTAAAATCCATGATCATCCCGTAATCCGGGGAATTTGGATCATCATTGGGTTTACCGATAACGGTAACCCATAACTCGTAAGAATGTCCGTGTATGCTTTGGCAAGGCCCATTATAGCCCTTGAGGGCATGAGCCATTTCAAATTTGAATTCTTTGGTAAGTCGAATTTTATTCAAGAGTTACATGCCTTATTTAATAAACTTATTGTTAATAACCGGCTTCCCGTCACCTTGCTTAATGGTTAAAATATACAAGCCCTTTGGATATTCCTCCACATCCATACTGATCAATTTCGAATGAATGCTTTTATCTATTTCCATCAGCTGTCCGCCGGCATTAAAAATATGAAATGATAGTTGATCGTAATTATAATTTCCCTGGAGATGAATATTCAGCCTGTTTTCAACCGGTAACGGATAAATGAGAATGCTTTTATCCTTTTCACCGGGGCTTGCCGATGAGGTTCCCCAAATGGATTCGGCATATTCCGGGTGATCGATAAAGGGATTGCGGTTTGCCTGGTAATCGAAGATCACTTCATGGCGGTCCATTTCAAACGTATCCGGCGGGTCTTCGGTATGCCATTCCAAGAGGGTTGTAAGCTTACCATGTTCCGGGTCGGGATAGGTATCCACCTCATCCACCACTTCCAGGTCCGGCTCACCCGAGCCACCTTCATAGCGAACGGCCATGTAAAAGATCATCCGGGCTACATCGCCTTTTACCTCATCGCGGGGCTCCCAGGAGTCATCATCAAAATAGCATCCGGTTGCTTCGTCATGCTGCTGACCACCGTCATCAAAATCGAGGTTGCCTCGCGAGCTGTTCACCGAAGCATCCGTTGGCCGGATGTGATGGGCATCGGTGCCGCAAGGAGCTGAGTTCCCGAAATCGCCATGCGACTTGGCCCAAACGTGTTCGCGGTTCCAGTCGTCGGCACCGCCGCCAAAGGTGGATTTGGGCTGCGAACGGCCGGTGTACAGCAAAATCACATTGTTGGGGTTATTGGGGTCTTCATCGGTATTTTTAAGAATGAAATCCCGGAGGTCATCGTAGCTGTATTCATCATGATCATCAATGATCTGATGTAGGGCTTGCTTAAGCTGATCGCCCGAAAGACCTTCGGCATCGTCATAATAACCGGGTGGGATTTGGCCCACGCCAATGATGGTTGCAATGAATAAAACGGTAACGAGTAATGTCTTTTTCATGAATGTTTAGAATTTTAATGTATTGACAAAAATAAGTGCAGCGCCGGCGATCATCACTATTCCCCCGGCAAAAACGGCTTTTTTCCCGCACTTAGAACATTGATAGGTATAACCGGTTTGAATTCCGGCAATGGCAAGAATCAGGGTAAGTCCCCCGATGATGAGCAATGGCCTGGGTATACCCCATCCGCCAAAGTTAATGGCCAGTCCGGCTACCAGAGCATTAAAGCCATTGGCCAGTGCAATACCAATCAGTACCACCAAGTTGTTGATGTTGAATAAATGGTCTTCCGGCTGATCATAAAAACCTTTCCAGATCAGCTTTCCGCCTAGCACAACCAACACAGCCGATCCGATCCACGGCCCGGCAGGCTTGATCATGGGAGTAATGAGTTCACCCAGCCACCAGCCTCCCCAGGCCATCAGCACATAAAAAAGGGTGAACACCAAACCGACTTTCAGAAATACCGGCATTCCGGCCTTTTTTAAGGAAAGCCCGCCCGAAACGGCAATTCGGAAGGAGTCGGATGCCAAACCCAGCGCGATTAAGATTAAGGCCAGTATCATCGTTGGATCAGTTCTATGATTTTTTCAAGCTCCTCGCGGTCTGCTTCATCAAAGGAATCCAGTTCCTTGCTGTCGATATCGAGCACGGCGATAACCTCACCGCTGTCGTTTTTCAGGGGCACCACGATTTCGCTTTTCGAGCGGGAATCGCAGGCGATATGGCCGGGGAATTTTTCCACATCGGGAACAATCACCGTTTGCTGCTGCCTGACACTTTCCAGGCAAACCCCGCCACCTTCCAGCACCTGGCAAGCTGCCGGTCCCTGGTAAGGGCCTACGATGAGTTTATTGCCATTTTCGTAGCGGCGGTAAAAGCCGCACCAGAAGTAATAGTCCATTTTATGGTACAATACCGCCACCATGGTGGCCATTTGAGCCAGCGTATCATCACTCTTGGGCACAAGTTCCTGGAGCTGCTTGTATATCCTGCCGTAACGGCCTCTTTTCTTTTCCTTATCCATAAGCATGTATTTTCAAAACCGCAAAGGTAATAAACCCCGAATGCGATTGGAAATTGTTCTTGAAAGAATGGTGTGGACGCAGAGCGCTTAGCGCGAAGCGCAGAGTGTATAGTAATATCTAGTTTTGTTGGTTGGCGCGCGTTTTGGGCGAATTGCAATTCATTTCGTCAATGCGCCGGTCTTATGGAATGCAGGAACTTAACGCGTGCCCGCTAAATTCCCTCGTTTGGAACGAGATAGAAAAATTGTTTAAAAAAATTAGGATTGGTTTTTTATAAATGGGCATTGTGTTTTCTCGCTACAAGCGAGTGAAATCAATCGGCACGCGTTGCAAACGCGCGCCAGCAGGCGGGTTGCGGAGTTATGAAGAAATATCAGTAATTGATAGAGATGCCGGTAAAAACGTATGATATTCAGGATATATAATGCACGATGAAAATCCCCGTCAGTAATTTTTATGCAGAACAGTTAGTTGGCGCGCGTTTTAGGCTAATTGCTAGTCGTTTCGTCAATGCTCCGGCCTTGTTGAGTGTAGGGACTTAAGGCGTGCCAAAAAACCTGATATAAACATGATGAAAGATACATAATTCTGATTATCTTTGGGTATGCCAACGGTACTATTAAAAGATGGATTTCGCTTTTTCTTTTGAAAAATCAACACTTGCAAAGGATATTTGGTTTGACGAAACCAAAATGACTGTGCTTTTAGAAGATGGGAGAGAATTGTCCGTGCCAATAGAATGGTTTCCCCGGTTAAGGGATGCAACACCAAAGCAACGAAATAACTGGAGATTCATTGGTAAGGGTGAGGGCATCCACTGGGAAGATATTGATGAGGATATTTCAATTGAGGGGCTGCTGAAGTAATAAGTTTTCTAAAGACATTTAATCTTTTACAAGGCTTAAAGACGCAGATTCAGGGTTGAAGACCTGTCCATTAAGGTTCGAATCCTATCTCGCTACAAGCGAGTGAAATCAGTCGGCACGCGATGTAATCGGTCGCCAGCGGGCGGGTTGCAAAATACCCGCTATGATCTGCTTTTTGTCAGATACGATTAAAGTATTTAAAGCCAGCATACCCCAAACCAGGATCACTCCACCACCACTTTCATCACTTTTTGCTCATCCCCAAGTGTTATTTTAGCAAAATAGATGCCCGGAGAAAGATGACTGACATGAATAGCCTTTTCCACGCTATTTCCATTGGCCCGGAAAACAGCCTGATGTACCGTTGTTCCCGTTGCATTCAAAAGAATGAAATGCACCTTTCCCGTATAGCCTTTGACCGTCAATGTAAACATGTCCTTAACCGGATTGGGCTCCAGGGTAATATGCGGTTGAGCAGCTTGCCCTTCAGTAAAGCCGGTGCAAGGATCGATGGTTAATGTCATTTGATCGGTTACAGGATCGCATGATGAAAGCGGTTGAGCCGTTAATGACAAGGTTACACCCTCGTTTTGGATATCCTCCGGGCCGGGTGAATAAACGGGATGAAGTTGGGTTGTGTCGCTGAACTGTCCATCCCCGCTGGTTTCCCATAACAAGCCGGTATGGTTTTCAGCCGTCGACTCACGGATATCATAGGTATGATTGGCGCAAATGGTGGTATCGGGGCCGGCATAGGCCGTGGGTGGGGTTTGCACATGAATCATGATGCTGTCGGTAACAAAATTCACCCCATCATTAACTTTGCAGATATACCAGGTATCGACTTCAGGTGAAACCACCGGGTGTTGCTCGCTGGAAGTAAATCCGGGCGGATCGGAGATCCAGTTATACGTATAGTTTTCGGAACCACCGGTGGGTAAGGCATGCAGTGTGGTTTCGCTACCGAGACAAACCGTATCGGCGTCGGAGGTGATGGATAAATTCAAAAGCGGATTGATGTTAAAGCCGGCTATCCGGGTTTTCCAGTCGCGGTTACTGGTTTCCTGGTAATATTGCTGGGTGTACCAAAAATGGGTTTGATCGGACGGATCGACCGACATGCAGCTGTAATCACCCCAGCGGTGGTTGGAGTGAAGCTGCACGCCCCTTCCTTCAATAATTTCCTGCTCCTCCAGGGTCATTACGCCTAAAGGATCATCAGCAAAGCGGCCGGTAAATCGCACGCCGGGATAAACCCGGTTGCTCGAAACCGAATAGCCCAGGGCAATATTACCATAGGCATCCATGGCAATGGAGCCCATCCATCGGTGGGTATTGTCGGGAGAATAAGTGCCCTGTTGATAAATTTGCCAGTCGTTACCTTCCTCCTTGCGGAATTCATACCAGCGGATGCCGGCAATATTCTCACCCCGGTTTACGGTATGGTTGGCGACCATGGTTTCATAATCGCCAAAATTCCGGTATTGCAGACGGTACATCAGCCGGTTCGACATGGGCGCCAGGTAAGGTGCACCATCCGGTTGAGGGATACCATCGGGAAGGCTTCCGGTAAACGGTTCCGGGAACAAAGTAGTTCTCAGGCTTATTTCGCTGTTGCCCGGGTTCTCCCAATCGGTTTCCACCTGGTAAATAAAGATCTTATCATCGGAGGCTTCTTTGTAAACGGCCAGATAATGAGGCGCATCATCTTCCGGAGGTGTTCCGTCGAAATCGGCTGGAAGCATGCTCCAGGGAACGGTGTTGGGGTACAGGTCCAGAAAGATCAGCCGGGCATCGGGCGAGCCGATCAGCATGCTGTCGCGCTCAAAAACCGAAACACCCACCGCATGAAAATCATACTGGTTGTTGACCCATTCGTAATTGTTGGCGGTCATGTAATAGCCGTCGTGCCAAACGCCCAGCTTGGGGTAGTCGCAAAAATAATCGTATTCATATCCATATAAATACCAGGCGCCGGTAGGATCGGAAGTTGCTGAAACCGCAATTTTCTCGTAATAAGGACCCTGCCGGTGCCCCGGAAGCGCCAGCTCACTCACCAGCCAGCGGTCGGCACGTTCATCATACAACACAATGGGATCACCGCTGGAAGTTTCCGACCACGGATCGGGCGCATGCTGCCAAATGGATAAATTGGAAGCGGGTCCGTATAGTATTTCTCCGCTTTTGCTATAGACCGTAAACGACATATTGACCATTTGCAGGTAATGATCGGGGCCAACATCGCCCTCGGTATCTGGAGGAAGTACGTTTTGCAGGTTACCGGTTCCCTCGAAGTTGGCCGAGATGGAATCGGGCCGGCGATTTCCCATCAGGTTTTGAAGTATACCGTCAAAGGGCGGATCACCATAAAAGCTCGATAGCTTTTCCAGGGGGTTGCGATTAATGTTTTTAACTTCGGTTTCTCCTTCGTTCACCTCCACATCCTGCGGGGCTATCATCTTCATATCCCGCAATGGCGGTGTTTTAGCAAAATAATCAGGCTTTTTGGTATGGGTGGTTTTAACGCTGAATTGCTGGGCATTGGCGATCAAACCAATAACCACCAGGCATATGATCAATAGATGCGTTTTCATAAGCGTTTAGATTTTAACTTACTAAGATATAAAATTTATCCCATCAAAAACTCATCGTAATTGTCTTTATTAATCACCTTGAAAGTGCTTTCAGGATAGGCTTCAAGCCAGGTCTTTGGAGGTTTTACTTTTTTCATGTTGTATTTTAATTCATAAGCCCAAAGCCGCCCACGGGTTTCTTCAATATTATCGGCTGATTATTTGCGTTTTAAGGTCTCTTTGTATATTCATGTTATACTATTTTCCTACAAATATAACGCAAATATTGCTGCTATACCCGCAAAATTCACGTGAATTTTGAGGGTTATTCTTTAACTAAAGCATATAATACTTTTTCAAGAAATTTGTTCTATTTTTGAATAAGGTAATCTGCTAATGCTTTGATAAGGCATTTTAAGGATTTGCTAAAAATAAAACCTATGTTGAATAATGTAATAAAGAGCAACTTACCCAGAATTATTGAAATCCTACGGAATCATAAGGTGAAATCAGCTTATGTTTTTGGCTCAGCAACTACGGGGAACTTCAACAATAATAGTGATGTTGATATACTTGTTTGCTTGCAAGAAGGGCTGGACCCAATCGAAGCTGGAGGTTATTTGTGGGATCTTGAGGAAAAACTGAGTGAATTGTTCAACAGGGATGTGGACTTACTCTCCGAGCGAGCATTGAAAAATCCATATTTGATTAAAGAAATCACTGATACAAAAGTTCAGATATATGGATGATACAACTGCTACAAAGAAATTACTTTTTGATATTCAATCATGTATTCAGCAGATTGAAACCTATTTAAATGATACTAAGGTGTTCATACAATACGATCATAATTCTCTTCTACAAGATGCTGTGGAGAGGAATCTAATCACTATTGGTGAGGCAATGAATTCCCTATTGGAAATTAATCCCAAAATAAGTATTTCCAATGCCAGGCGCATAGTTAATGTCCGTAATAAGTTGACTCATGGATACGATGAAATTGACAATGTCCAAATTTGGAATATTATAATTAATCATCTGCCAGTATTGAAAAGGGAGGTGGCGCAATTACTTAGGGGATGAACCATCAAACTCATTTCCCCTAAACCTTTTGGAATCACTTACAAAAACAAAAAAGCGTGATGTAGTACTTATCCGTATTACATCACGCTTTATCTCTTTAGTGAAAAATTATCGCTTGATCACCTTCTTAGTAGTTATTTCACCATCTTTGGAAGTCAGGCACAGCAGGTAAATGCCGCTTTCCCAACTGCCGGTTTCAATAGTTTGATCGTTTTCAAGAACTTTTTCCAATATCAATTTACCTGTGCTATTGAATACTTGAAGGGAGGCTCCGCTATGAGTTGTAGCAACAGAAATCTCTTCACTAAACGGATTCGGAAAGATATCCATAGCAAATGTTTCTTCATTGGTGATTTGTACCACGCCAAACTTCCCGTCTTTTTCAGGGTAGGTATTGCCAGGCCTTGAGCCCTGGTATTCATTCACCATGGTGTAGTTCAGCACAATTTCTTCCTGCTTGTCCTTATCATAAGCCTTCAAAATAAGCTCATTTCCGGGCGTATAACCGGCTTTTTCATTAATGGTAGCAAATACCGGCAGATCGTTTTCCAATGCCTTGCTGCTTTCGATTATCATGGACCCTACCAATTTATCACCATCAAATGCAGCAACCTCATCACCGGCTTGCAGGAGATTGCCGGCTTCAATAAAAATGGTGTACACCGGATCGGCCGGGTTGCCGCCATTAAATTCAAAGTATTGTGGCTGCGCATTGCTTGCCGGTTGATAAGACTTGGTAGCTTCGGGATAGATCAGTTCATCATCAGCATTCATTCTTACCAGATAACCTTCACCGGGATTCATGTTACCGATGTTGTTCACCCAGTTGGGACCAATCTTTTGCAGCATATTTCCAGTGGAGTTTCTTACAAAATCGAGATTCTCCAGTACCGTTTCCATCGCAACAAGGGCATCTATGGGTGTTTCGGGCAGGTAACTGATAAACTGATAACCGGCTTCCAAGGTCATAGGCGTTTGCGGGTCCATTATCGAACCACCCATTTCAAGCATATCATCGGTGTTCATTTTAAACAGGTAACCTTCCAGGGTATTCCAGTCGCCGATATTATTCACCCAGTTGGGGCCGATCTTTTGCAACATGCTTCCCTCAGAATTTCTTATAAAGTCGAGGGTTTCATCATACATCAAATCCTCGCACAAGGTCATCATATCCGGATCGGGGGGGATCATGTAGGAAGAAACAAACTGGTAACCGGCTCCCAGGCTCATTTGCTGTGTGGCTCCCGCAGTGAAGGTTAAACCGGCTATGCTGTATGCGCCGTCACCTTCGGGGAAATAGCTTTCGGTCCAGGCATCGCCGTAAGGATCATAAAATTCAATTTCAAAGCCGGTGGATTCGATTTCTTCGCTGGCATCATAACATTTCAATGTCATCGGATTGCCGGGGGTGTATCCGTTACCAGAGGTCACCGTGCTAAAGGCGATCAGGGCATGGTCGAACTGGGTTTCGGGAGTCAATACCCCATCCAGCATCATGGCGCCCACCATGGTTTCGCCGTCGAAAATAGCAATTTCATCGCCGGGTTGGAGGTCTTCACCTTGGAGCACACCACCTGATAAATAGATGGTATAAACCGGATCGGCCGGATTACCGCCTTCAAAATCGAAATAGACCGGCTCGAGCACATTCACCGTAATGTAATCTTCAACTGCTTTGGTGTCCATGCCGTTGTTATTGGTCACGGTAAGCGATACATCATACGACCCGGCATTCTCATAGGTTACCTCGGGATTGGGTGAGCTGGAAGTTGATGGGGTTCCTCCCTCAAAGGTCCATTCCCAGCTGGTGGGATTACCGCTTGAG
>JAIPAP010000153.1 GCA_021740045.1 Bacteroidales bacterium | reverse complement strand
GTTTCGCAGCCGCTTTATTGTTATTATGAACAGCCTGCTTTTCATTCTGCTATTGCTCATCTACCTTGCAACGGCTGAACAAGGCAATTTGATGAACATCTCCTTTTCGATAGTTGCTCTGATGACTGCCAGAATTCTGAATTGGAAAAAACAGCGGCTCACTATCAGGACGGATGTGATAAGGAACCTGTATTTGGTTATCGCATTTGGAATGATTTTGTTTACCCTTTATCACCTTGTCCCCGGTGAATATGTTGCATTGTCCTGGACAATTTCAGCAGTAGGCTATTTCATTTTTAGCCTGATTCTTAACAATGTCAAATACAGGTATCTTTCGCTGGCAACCATGATCGCCGCTGCATTTTATTTATTTATTGTCGATCTTGCAAGAATTGAGTTGGTATATAGAGTTATAGCACTGTTCTTCCTTTCGGTTATCTCTATTGGACTTTCGTTTTACTATACCAAAAAACATAGAGCAAAAACAAAATAATACTTTGTCTCAGCCGGTTTTTCAGGTTATAGACTAAGTCCTTCACAATAATACATTATTTCTTCTCAATGTCTGTATATTTCTCCGAGAGGTTTAATTTTCTTAGCAACCCGAATTGCTTCCCTTTTGATCTTTTTTATGGCTGAAGCTCTTTTGAATCCTTCGTTTTTAACAGCCCATCCTTCCCGTCCCGAAACAATATGAATTCGCTCTCCTTTTGTTGAAGCTGCTTCGCTGAATTTTTCTGTAAGTATTTTGTTGTTTACTTTTCCGGCCATGATTCTACTCTAATAAATTCATTGCCGAATTAGTTAACCTGCTTAAGATAAACAACCGCCATCATTATTTTATTCTTTGGAAGGATTGGAATAAATTTCCGATTCATAGACTTAAGTGAGGTTCACAAAAGAGTCCTTTTCACAAAAAGTTGATGTATTATAAGATTGGATGAGAAAATAGGTTAAAGGGGTATCAAAATAAACAATAGCTTTTGCTATCTTGTTAGAAAAGCAAAACATACGGGGCGATGAAAACAGCAGTATTATTCGGAGGAACAGGCATGATCGGGGGTCACTTATTTGATTTACTCCTCAACGATAAGCGTTATGACGAGGTTAAGGTATTTACCCGTAATCCCATCGAGGTGGAAAAGTCCCGTATAAAGCTTCACATTATTGACTTCGATAAACTTGATCAATACAGCTCTCTTATAAAAGGCGATGAATTGTTTTGCAGTATTGGAACAACCTTAAAGAAAGCTGGTTCCAAAGAAAATTTTGCCTGGGTGGATCATGATCTACCCGTAAAGCTGGCCGAGATTGCTTCGAAAAATAAGATCAAGGGTTTTTATATAGTTTCTTCTATAGGTGCCAATCCAAATTCTTCCAGTTTCTACCTAAGGACTAAAGGCCAAATGGAGGAAGATGTGTTGAAACACAGCTTTAAACGAATAGTGATCGTAAGACCGTCAATGTTGCTTGGAAAACGTGAAGAACAGAGATTCGGTGAAGAATTGGGAAAAGCCGTATTGCATGTTATCGATCCATTGATGATCGGTAGATTGAAGAAATATAAAGGCATACAGGCCAAAACAGTGGCCCGCGCCATGATAAAAGTGGCAAACCTGCAGCAGATCAGGAAAAACATCTATGAATCTAATGAACTCAAAAGGCTGGCTGGGGTTAAGGAGTGATTTTTTATTGATTTGGGGATGTGGTGATGTGGTAATGTGATGATGTGATGATTTATATGCATCCTTTTCGTTTTAAATAGAGTTTGTCTACAAACTTCAGCAATAAACCCTCATCTTAACACATTCATATATCTACAGATCGATATTTTTTCATAACTTAGCTGAAAATTACCGTGCTATGAAATCCATGTCGACCGATGAACTTCGTGCCATGATAGAAAAGGGTGAACCCGTTCAGGTGCTTGATATTCGGGAACCTGACGAGTTCAAGGTGTTTCATATCGATCATTCCATTAACATACCCAAGCTGGAACTTCCCAACCGTGTAAGGGAACTGGCCAATGACAGGCCTGTTGTGGTTGCCTGCAAATACGGGATGAAAAGTGACCAGGTTTATTTATTTTTGACCGAAAAATATAAAATGGATAATATTTATGTGCTCGAAGGCGGTATTTACGACTATGCCATGGATATTGATCCTACTATGCCAATCGATTAAGGTCAAAATACATTGAAGCATTTTATCGAAAACACTTACATCGGAAGGCTGTTGTTAAAGCCTTTAATCAAATTTTTAAAACAAGGGATCACACCTGAAAAGCTTGCTATAACTGTGAGCTTGGGTACCCTTGTGGCTCTGTTTCCGGTTTCTGGCACCACAACCGCATTATGCGCCGGGATTGCTTTATGGCTTCGATTGAATATGCCTGCCATTCAGTTTGTGAATTACGTACTGTGGCCATTACAACTTTTGCTAATTATCCCCTTTATAAAAGCCGGTGAATGGATGATTGGATGGGTTCATTTGCCCCTCTCATTGGCTGAGATACAAACCTTATTTGAGACGGACTGGCTTGAAGGTATTCGTGTTTTATGGCGGTCATTATTGCAAGGTGTTATAGTCTGGCTTGTTGTTTCTATACCCGCATCCGCATTGGCTTATATCATTTTGCTACCGGTATTCAGGCGGGTGGCAAAAAATATCTCAAAGCGGAATAATGCAATCTAACCGAATACATGCTTTACCACCCCACCATCCACACTAATGGTTTGTCCGGTGATGTATCCTGAATGTGGTGATAACAACCATGCCGCCAAATTGGCTAATTCGCCGGGATCACCCATTTTCCTTACAGGTATTTGATTGAGAAAGCCTTGCTTAACTTCATCTTCACTGATGCCCTTTGCTTGGCTGTTTTGCTTTATGAGGCCGTCCATACGGTCGGTGGCGTGAAAGCCGGGAGCCAGTACATTTAAGGTAACTCCCTCGGGGGCGACTTCCCGGGCGAGGGTTTTTACAAAGCCCACAACGGCAGCGCGAAGAGAATTGCTCAATACCAGGTTTTCAACCGGTTGCTTTACCGAAACACTTTCCAGGTAGACAATGCGCCCGTATTTTTCATCCAGGAAGCGGGGCATCATCACTTTGGTGATCTCTACTTTCCATTTAAGCAAGGTATCATAGGCCTGTTGCCAATCGCCCAGCATAGTTTGCATAAACGATTTGGCCGGCGGCCCTCCGGCGTTTACAAACATACCCGAAAGCTTTCGCTCACCAATTAGATCGGACAAAGCATCAATGGTTTGCGATTCGGAAATATCCCCGGCTAGCCCCTCCATCTTAAGAGGGTTTAAAGCGATCATCTTTTCAATAGCTTCCTGGCTGCGGGAATTGATAATGACGTTAGCATCCTCTTCAACCAAGCGGAGCGCAACTGCTTTACCAAAACCCTTGGTGGCGCCCGTTACAACGAATAAATTATCTTTAATTTCAAGATCCATAGTGACTTATTTTAGTTTAATGTGGAAGGTTGAAAGTTTAAACAAGAAACTTTAAACATACTATCTGTTTATCTCTTCCCCCGATAATTCCCTTTCTTCTCATTCATTCGCTTTCCTTTTCCCTGCTGATGTGATTTGTTGTCGCGGGACGGTTTGCCTTTATCGTAACTTCCTGTGCCGGGTCTGGACTTTCCCGGTTTATACTCGGGGCCTTCACCCAGGTGTTGTGGTAAGGGAAATTTACGAATCTCCATGTCAAGGAACCGTTCTATCCGCTGAAATTGATGTTGATCTTTGGGTGTGATGAAGGTAAGCGCCACGCCGGTTTGTTCGGCACGGGCCGTTCTTCCCACCCGGTGGATGTAATCTTCCGGGTCCTGGGGCACGTCATAATTGATGACCAAATCAATATCTTCCACATCGATACCGCGTGAAAGCACATCGGTGGCTACCAGGATCTGGATTTCCCGGTTCTTGAATTTCCGCAACACTTGCCCCCGGTCTGCCTGATCGCGATCGGAATGCACTTCATCGGCTTTGAAATCCAACTTTTGTAATTCCCTTGTCATATCTTTAACAGCCTTTTTAGTAGCCGAAAAGATAAGAATACTCGGCAGTTGTTTACCTGTAACCAAATGCTTGATCAATCCGATCTTTTGCTGGTCGTAAGTCATGTAAGCTCCTTGAAGCACACCCTCGGCTAGCTGTGATACCGAAAGGTTGATTTCTTCCGGCTCTGTTTGAATTTTCCGGGCCAGGTCACGGATGCGGCCTGGCATGGTGGCTGAAAACATGAGCGTTTGCCGTTCTTTTGGCAAGAAACTCAATATGCGCATAATGTCTTCATGAAACCCCATATCCAGCATCTTATCGGCTTCATCCAGGATGAGATGCTTAAGTTCGCTTGGGTCAACATGTTTAAGGGCAAGATGGGAGATCAACCTGCCCGGAGTAGCTATAATGATCTCAGTTCCCTTACGCAGGGCCATTTTACCGGTATCCCATTGAACATTGGAGCCTCCCCCGTATAGCGAAGCAGAACTAAATGGCAGGAAATATCCCAGTCCTTCCACCTGCTGATCGATTTGCTGGGCTAATTCACGGGTAGGGGCAATGATCAGGGTGTTTAATTTATCGGATTCACTAGTGATGATCCGCTGAAAAATTGGTAGCAGGTATGCGGCCGTCTTTCCGGTGCCGGTTTGTGCACATGCAATAACATCGCGATTATTTAGTATTTGTGGAATTACTTTTTCCTGTACAATTGTGGGCGTTATATATCCCATTGCTTCGAGACCTTCCTGAATGCGGTCATCAAAGTTAAATTCTCCAAACGTCAAAATCTTCCTCCTTTTCTAGTGATGTAACTTAGTTTAAAAGCTTTTAAAAATTCGTGCCAAAGAATAACCGGGGGCTTCTATGTTTAAATCGAGAAAATACCCGAAGGGGGTTTGCCCGGTTGTATAATCGGCATTTTGAAGCCGCTGCTCGGCTTTGTTGAATAATTCTTTTGTAAATTCAGCTGAGGCTTTGCTTTCCGATAAATGGGCAAATGAATGCAATACCACATTTTTGATCTCATTTTTACGGGCGCCCCATTTGATCAGGTTTACCAGCTTTTTTTCGGTGCTTTTAAAATCAGCTTCTTCATCCTTTTCTTCAGCTTGAATAAAAGCCACCAAGGCATCCCGGAACTCATGTTCTTCATCAATATCGGGGTGATTTTCAAGGTTTTTTGTTGCCGTTTTATACTTGAATCGTTTCGAAAAAATCATCAACACCTTCATATTTCAATCTTCCTTATGTTTTAGGCCGGCTCAAATTTACAAGAATTTCAACGCTCCTTTGGATGAAAACTTTAAATTTACAATCCATTTTGATAGGTACAACATATTAAGCAACATAAAGTTGAAATGGTATGAATTACATGCCGCCTTTAGCCGAGCAATTACGACCATCAACACTTGATGATTACATCGGTCAGCAACACCTGGTGGGGGAGGATTCCATATTACGCCATGCCATTGAGGCCGGCAATATTCCTTCAATGATCTTGTGGGGACCGCCCGGTGTGGGTAAGACCACGCTGGCCTATATCATTTCGCAACAATTGAACCGCCCGTTTTATACCCTAAGCGCTATCAGCTCGGGTGTTAAAGACGTGCGCAAGGTGATAGACAACGCTAAAACCGAAGCCAATAGCGCTATTTTGTTTATCGATGAGATACATCGCTTTAGCAAATCACAACAGGACTCCTTGCTGGGAGCGGTTGAGAAAGGTATTGTAACCCTTATTGGCGCTACCACCGAAAATCCTTCTTTTGAGGTGATAAGCCCATTACTTTCACGTTGTCAGATTTATGTATTGAAAGCGCTTGGCCGGGAGGAGCTTTGGATCATTATTGAAAAAGCCCGCGAATTACTTAGGGATAAACAGGGTATCGAACTGGAGATCAAGGAGGATGAGGCCTTGATGCGCGTTTCAGGTGGCGATGCCCGCAAGATGCTCAATGCAATTGATATCATTACAAGTGCTGAAGCCGGTAAGAATAAGAAGATTGAAGTCACCAATGATAAAACGCTGCGGGTGATCCAGCGCAATATGGCTTTTTATGATAAAAGCGGCGAAATGCATTACGACATAATTTCGGCTTTCATCAAATCCATGCGGGGCAGCGACCCAAATGCAGCGGTTTATTGGCTGGCGCGCATGATTGAAGGTGGCGAGGACCCGAAATTCATTGCCCGCCGCATGGTGATACTGGCTTCGGAAGATATCGGCAATGCCAATCCCAATGCCTTGTTGCTGGCCAACAGTTGTTTCGAGGCTATCGACAAGATCGGCATGCCCGAGGGACGCATTGTGCTGTCGCAAACGGCCACATACCTGGCCTGTTCGCCTAAAAGCAATGCAGCTTATGAGGCTATAAACCAGGCTCAGTCGAAGGTGAAGAAAACCGGTGATCTTTCGGTACCTTTGCCTATCAGGAATGCCCCCACAAAGTTGATGAAGGACCTGGGCTATGGAAAGGATTACAAATATGCCCATAGTTATCCCGGTAACTTTGCAGAGCAGGAATTTTTACCCGAGGAGATCAAGGGAACCAAATTCTATGAGCCGCAAAACAATGTGCGGGAGAATGAAATACGAAAACGGTTGCGGGAATTGTGGAAAGGGAAGTATAGGTATTGAGCGGGCGCAGAGCAAAGAGCAATGGGCAAAGAGCAGGGAGCATGGGGCATGGATCAGATAGCATGGAGCATGGTGCGGAAA
>JAIPAP010000031.1 GCA_021740045.1 Bacteroidales bacterium | reverse complement strand
AGGATCATTTGTGTAGTAGCCGTATTGGAGGTTAATTCGGTAAGGAAAGTGATGGCAAAGGCCACCATCAAAATGATAAGCACGACATGAAGGGCATTAAGCCATTCCAGTTGGTTTACCAGCCATAAGGTAAGCCCCGACTCTTTGAATCCATGTGCCAAGGCAAATCCACCCCCAAAAAGAAGCACGATATTCCAGGGGAGTTTTTTAGTGGTTTTCCAGTCCATGAGTTGCTGCCCCGGCCGGTTCCTTGAAGGGATAAGATAAAGCAGCAAAGCCATAAGGATGGCAATATTTCCATCTTTCATATAATCGGGATTGTCCAGCAGTCGGGTCCAACCGGGAATTACAAAATCGCCGGCTTTGATGTCACTTCTGAAAAGCCATAACAAGGCAAGCAGGATAAAAATGATGAGGATCACTTTTTCTTCCCAACTGGTCTTGCCCAGCTGTTTGTATTGTACCTTAAAAACCGATTTATCAAATGAACGCCATGCTCCTTTTTTAGGTTTGAAGATGAAATAGAGGTAAATCCAGGCAATACCAAAAAAAACCACTGTTAGGGGAAAGGCAAATGCAAACCAGCGGGCAAAGGAAATATCAGGAGCTTCGGGGAACATAATATGGAAAATATGGACAAATGCCAGGTTGGGGGGCGTACCCACAAGTGTAGCCACTCCACCAATGGAAGCGCTGTAGGCAATGCCCAGCAATAAGCCGGTGGAATAATGCGCAATAGTCATTTTGTCAAAGTGTTTTTCCAATTCGGCGATCATCGAGATCAAGATGGGGATCATCATCATGGCAGTGGCGGTATTGGATATCCACATGGAAAGGAAGGCGGTGGCCAGCATAAAGCCCAGCAGTATCCTTCCCGGACTGGCACCTATATTTTTTAGGATCAACAGGGCAATGCGCTTATGCAGGTCCCAACGCTGCATAGCCAGGGCCACCATAAAGCCCCCGATAAAAAGAAAGATCACATGGTTGAAATAAGTGGAAGCTGTTTGGCCACCGTCCATCACACCCAATAAAGGAAAAAGCACCAATGGCAGCAGCGAGGTTATGGCCAGGGAGATCACCTCGGTGATCCACCAGATGGCCATAAATACTGCCACTGCCAATGTATAGGTAATCTCCGGTTTTTCCGGATCGGCATCCACCAGTAAAATGATCAGAATAAAACTTAGAGGCCCCAATAACAGGCTAAGTAACCGGCTTGTTCTAATGGAGGTTTTCATGCCCGTGCATTATTTTGCGCGAATATAGCAAAAAACCGCATTAAAGCTTTCGTACCAACTTTTCTATGGCTTTTTGATTTCCATTGCTTCCAACCGCGCGCTCGCCTATCTGATTGCAGAGCACATCCAGGTAATGATTTACTTTTTCCAGCATTTTCTTTTTCATTTGATCTGAATTTCCAGGAGTATTACAGAATAAGCGCTTCAAAAGTATAACATATCACTACGTATATCCACGGATAAACAAAGATTAATAAATACTTGCGACCAGGGTTATTTAAAATAGCAAGCCGATCACCAAATACGTTTAATTGAAGATTTTCTATTCCCACCCCTTCTTCCTTTCAATTTTTAAAAACGGATTCCTACTCTTTCAAATTTCCCCTAAAAAACCATCTAACATGGAGAAAAAAAATATCTTTGCTGTCCCAAAATTTTCAGGAACTATCAATGAATAAATTATTTATAGATTTGCGCAAAATACATTAAAGAGGAGAACTTATATGAAAAAACTCGCGGTTGTTGCCCTTGGAGGTAACGCTTTACTTAGAGGAGATCAACAAGGAACTATCGATGAACAGGAAGCCAACATCTATGAAACCTGTACCTACCTGCTTCAATTGATCAAAAAGGATTATAACCTGGTTATCGGGCATGGCAACGGCCCCCAGGTAGGCAATGTGTTGCTGCAGCATGAAGCCGGTAGCAAAATGTTCAATATCCCGAAAATGCCTATCGATATATGCGTTGCTGAAACCCAGGGTTCTATCGGCTATATGATCGAACAGCAGCTTCGCAATGTGCTGGAAAAGGAGAATCTGCAACGTGATATTATTTCCATCATTACCCAGGCAATGGTTGAAAAGAACGATCCGGCTTTTGATAATCCCACCAAGCCGGTAGGCCCTTACTATTCAAAGGAAGAGGCTGATGCAATAGCTGAAAAGACCTCTCATAAATTTGCCGAAGACCCCCGCGGAAGAGGCTGGAGAAGGGTAGTACCATCTCCGGCGCCAAAGAGCATTAATAACCGCCATTCTATCGAAAAGCTGGTTCGTGACGGACAAATCGTAATAGCCGTGGGTGGTGGCGGAATACCCTATTTTTACGTAGAACCTAATAAATTGCAGGGTATAGATGCAGTGATCGACAAGGATTTTGCATCTTCAATGCTGGCAACTCAGATCAACGCCGATGAGTTTTTTATCCTGACCGATGTGGAAAAGGTATACCTGAATTTCCGCAAGCCCGATGAAAAGGAATTGGATACCATCACCGTGAGTGAAGCTAAAAAATACCTGGAAGAAGGGCATTTTAGCAAGGGAAGTATGGAACCCAAAATACAAGCCTGTATTCAATTTGTTGAAAAAGGCGGTAAGCAAGCCGTGATCACTCAGGCATACAAGCTGGGCGATCCGGGGGCAGGAACAAAAATCGTAAGAGATTAACAAAATAGTAATAACCTAAAAAACAAGAATAAAAATGGCATTTAATCTTCGCAACAGGAGTTTCCTTAAATTGCTGGATTTTACTCCAAAAGAGATCAACTTTTTTCTGGAATTATCGGCTGATTTAAAAAAGGCCAAATATGCCGGAACCGAACAGCAGAAGCTCAAAGGCAAAAACATTGCCCTGATCTTCGAAAAAGCGTCAACCCGTACACGTTGTGCTTTTGAGGTAGCTTCTTTTGATCAGGGAGCACAGATTACTTACCTCGGTCCTACCGGTTCGCAAATGGGAAAAAAAGAAACCATGGCCGACACAGCCCGCGTATTGGGCCGCATGTACGACGGTATTGAATATAGAGGCTTTGGACAGGAAAAGGTGGAAGAACTGGCCAAATATTCCGGTGTTCCGGTATGGAACGGATTGACCAATGAGTTTCATCCTACTCAAATCCTGGCCGATTTCCTCACCATGAAGGAAAATACCGATAAGCCATTGCATAAGATCAAATTCTGCTACCTGGGCGATGCCCGTAACAACATGGGTAACTCGCTTATGGTAGGCGCTGCCAAGTTAGGTATGGATTTCCGTGCCGGCGCTCCCAAAGCTTCTCATCCCAATGAAGAATTGGTAAAGCAATGCCGCGAGATAGCCAAAGAAACCGGAGCTAAGATCACTCTTACCGAAAACCCCGAGGAAGCCGTTAAGGATGTGGATTTTATTTATACCGATGTATGGGTATCGATGGGTGAACCTGATGAAGTATGGGAAGAGCGCATTAACACCATGCAACCCTTCCAGGTGAACAAGGAACTGATGGAAAAAACCGGCAACCCGAATGTAAAATTCCTTCATTGCCTGCCATCATTCCACAACCGCGATACAGAAATCGGTGAACAGATCTACCGGAAGTTCGGCCTCGAGGCTATGGAAGTTACTGATGATGTGTTTGAATCGGAAGCTTCATTGGTATTTGACGAAGCCGAAAACCGCCTGCATACCATAAAGGCTGTGATGGTGGCGACGCTGGGGAGCTAGAGAATAGAAGATAGAAAGTAGAAGTTAGAAAATAGAATAGCCACGAATGCAGGAATGAATCATATTCGTGCATTCGTGGCTTTTTATTTGATCTATGTTTTTGTTGATAATGAAAAACGAAACCCCGATCAAAAATAAAAGCCGGAATAGAACTCCGACTCTTATTTATTCACATTGCATTATATTATCAGCTATTAGACTTTCAACTACCTAATAATTAAACAAACGCTTATTCAATATCCAGCGCCTCAATGATCTTATTTAGCTCCTCTTCTGCCTTGGCATTGATTTTTTCGAAATCTTCCTTGTTTTTCAAAATGCGCTTAACGCCCACATAAAATTTAATTTTCGGTTCGGTACCCGATGGACGTGCGGTGATCTTGCTTCCGCATTTGGTGTAGAACTGAATAACGTTCGATTTGGGCAGTGAAGTGGGTTCCTCTTCACCTGAATCGATATCGTGTATGGTTCCTTTCTGATAATCGATTATTGTCGACACCTTCGAATCATTAATGGAAACGGGGGGCTGAGAGCGGAATTCATCCATCATTTTGGCTATGTGCTCAGCGCCTGCTTTTCCATAACGAACCACCGATTTTAGTTTTTCCTTATATAAGCCATATTGCTGATAAATGTCGATGAGCAAGTCATTTAGCGATTTTCCCTGCTCGGCGGCCCAGGCAGCGGTTTCAGCCATCATCGCTACATAGATCACCGCATCCTTATCGCGAACAAAATCGCCCACCAAAAAGCCGTAGCTTTCCTCCCCACCGGCAATGAATTTCTTTTTGCCTTCGTGTCGTTTAATCACATCGGCAATGTACTTAAAACCGGTAAGCACATCAAATATTTCCACACCGAAGTCCCTGGCCATTTCATCAAGCAATTCGGTGGTAACAATCGTCTTTACAATGTATTCATTGCCTTTAAGCAAATCCTTTTCCTTATATTGACCCAATACATAATAGATGAGCAAGGTAGCGGTTTGATTGCCATTAAGCAAAACATATTCGCCTTTATGATCTTTCACGGCCAACCCGGCCCTGTCGGTATCGGGGTCGGTTGCCATTACCAATTCGGCATTTACTTCGCGGGCTTTTTCCAGCGCCATTTCAAGGGCTGCCGGTTCTTCGGGATTTGGTGAATGAACGGTGGGAAAATCCCCATCCACTTTATCCTGTTCAGCAACATTGTAGATCTGCTCAAATCCCAATGCTTTAAGCGCCCTCGGTACAAGCTCCACACCGGTTCCGTGAATAGGCGTATATACGATCTTCAGATCTTTGTGCTTCTGAATAATATCAGGATTCAAGGTTAATGATTTGACCTTATCAATATACACCTTATCGATTTTCTCGCCAATAGCTTCTATTTTGTTTTTGTCCCCTTCGAAGTTGATCTGGTTGACATCGGTGATGCGTTTTACTTCTTCAATAATATTTTTGTCGTGGGGTTTGATCAATTGCCCGCCATCCTCCCAATAAACTTTGTAACCATTATATTCCTTTGGATTATGCGAAGCTGTGATCATAACACCGGTTTGGCATCCCAGGTGGCGAATGGCAAAAGATAATTCGGGAGTAGGTCTTAAGGCATCAAAAAGATAAACCTTAATGCCGTTTGCCGAAAGAACATCGGCGGTAACTTCCGAAAAGTAACGGCTGTTATTGCGCGAATCATAGGCGATTACCGCTTTAATTTCATCACGGCCGGCGAACATTTTTTTCAGGTAATTGGCCAATCCCTGTGTAGCCGAACCAACCGTATACTTATTCATGCGGTTGGTCCCTACACCCATGATACCTCTTAAGCCTCCGGTTCCAAATTCAAGATCCTTGTAGAATGCATCTATTAAAGTGGTTTGATCATTTACCAGGTAACTCCTCACGGTTGCTTTAGTATCTCTGTCATAATTACCATCGAGCCATTTTTGTGCCCTCTCCAAAATCGACTTATCAACATTTTCCTGATTCATAGGACAAGTTTTATTTATTTGTTTTCTACAAGCATTGTTTATTATACATTTTAACGAATAAGAAAAAAGAAGGTTTAACCATCCCCTTTCAGATCGCTTAATTCCTTAAGACATTCCCTGAGGCTCGCCTTCCAATGCGGAATAGTGATATTATAATCACGTTTGATCTTAGCTTTGTTCAACACACTGTAATGCGGTCGTGGTGTGGGGAACGGGTAATCTTTCGATTCAATGGGTTTTATTGGAATAGAAATACCGGCCAGCTCCATTATTTCCAAAGCAAAATCATACCAACTGGTTACGCCTTCATTGGAAAAATGGTAGGTTTGATGCCCCGAGGGCAATCTTTTCGATAACATATCGAGTATAGCCCGGGCCAGGTCGGTGGCATAAGTGGGTGTACCTACCTGGTCGAACACTACGTGGAGTTCCTCCTTACTGCGGCCAAGCTTAAGCATGGTTTTAACAAAGTTATGACCGAATTCGGAATATAACCATGAAGTCCGGATAATAAACCCATCCTCGGCATTTTCGCGCATCTCGTATTCCCCTTCGAGTTTGGTTTTTCCGTAAAATGAAAACGGCTTAGTCGGATCGGTTTCCACATAAGGCCTGAATCCTTGCCCATCAAAAACATAATCGGACGAAATGTGAACCAGCCAGGTATTGAAGCGGTGGGCATATTCCGAAATATACCGGACAGCAGTGGTATTAAGCATTTCGGCATTAAACTGATCTTCCTGGGCTTTATCAACATCCGTATAGGCCGCGCAATTGATAATACCATCAGGATTGTAGCGGTTAAAGGCCATTTCAAGCTGATCATAATCCGTAATATTCAACTCATCCACGTCGGTAAACACAAGATCAAACGAGGGGTATTGTGGGGCCAGCTTTTGAATGGACCGGCCCAACTGTCCGTTTGCTCCGGTTATCAGTATCTTTGTCATAGCGCTATCTCTTATCAATTAACAATCCGGTAAATCTCATCCAGATCGATGGTTTTAAAATAGTCGATGGTTTTCTTTAGGCCTTCTTCCAGCTTCACTTTGGGCTCCCAACCCAATTCTTTTTGTGCTAAAGAAATATCGGGCTGCCGCTGCTTAGGATCATCCGTGGGCAAAGGCTTATGAATGATCTTTGAATCCGAACCAATATACTCAATCACCAGTTCGGCAAGCTTACGGATGGTAAATTCACGGGGATTCCCAATATTTACCGGTCCCATAAAATCATCTCTCGAATCCATAAAGCGGATCATGCCTTCGATAAGATCATCAACAAAACAAAAGCTTCGTGATTGCGAACCATCACCATATATGGTGATATTCTCGCCTTTCAGGGCCTGCACGATAAAATTGGAAACCACCCGGCCGTCGTTGGGATGCATGCGGGGTCCATAGGTATTGAAAATCCGCATGATCTTTATATTCACATTATTCTGCCTGTGATAGTTTACAAAAAGGGTTTCGGCTGCCCGTTTACCTTCGTCATAGCAAGCCCGTTCCCCGATGGGATTCACATGCCCCCAATAGTCTTCGGTTTGGGGATGAATTTCAGGGTCACCGTAAACCTCACTGGTTGAGGCTTGTAAAATCTTAGCCTTAATACGCTTTGCCAGCCCCAGCATATTGATGGAGCCCATCACGGAAGTTTTCACCGTTTTTATGGCATTGTACTGATAGTGGATAGGAGAAGCCGGACAGGCTAAATTATAGATCTCATCCACCTCAATAAAATACGGCATGGTAATGTCGTGACGGATCAATTCAAAGTAAGGATTGTCCATTAAATGGATAATGTTCCGTTTTTGCCCGGTAAAATAATTATCGAGTACAATCACTTCCTGGCCTTCATTCAATAGGCGCTCAGCCAGGTGAGATCCTAAAAAGCCGGCTCCGCCGGTTATCAATATTTTCTTTCGCATGTTAATTTTTTGTTGATGTTACACAAAGATAAAAAAACCTGCCTATAAATAGGTACAGGCAGGATTTATCAATTGATGATCCCCATTATTTTTTGGTTGTGTCAATACCGATGCAAAAGTAATTAAAGCCCAGATCACGCATTTCCTCTATATCGTAAACGTTTCTTCCGTCGAAGATCACCGGCTTTTTCATCAATTTTTTAATTACATTAAAGTTCGGGTATTTGAATTCCGACCACTCCGTAGCAATCATCAAAGCATCCACATCAATAAGCGCTTCATACTGGTCTTTTGCCAATTCTACTTTATCCTCACCCAAGCGGCGTTTTGCTTCATCCATAGCCACAGGATCATAAGCCTTAACGTTTGCACCGGCTTCCAATAGCTTATCGATGAGCACAAGGGCGGGCGCTTCACGCATATCGTCGGTTTGAGGTTTGAAAGAAAGCCCCCAAAGTCCGAATGTTTTACCCGACAGATCATCACCAAAATATTTCATGGCCTTATTAAACAGTACTGATTTCTGGGTTTCGTTTACATCCTCAACCGCTTGGAGCACGCGAAGCTTATATTTATACTCATTGGCTGTTCTTATCAAAGCCTTAACATCCTTGGGAAAGCACGAACCGCCATAGCCTATACCGGGATAAATAAACTTACGGCCAATACGTGAATCGGTACCGATTCCTTTGCGCACCATGTTCACATCGGCACCTACCACCTCACAAAGATTGGCTATATCATTCATAAAGCTGATTTTGGTAGCCAGCATGGAGTTGGCGGCATATTTGGTCATCTCGGCCGAAGGCACATCCATAAAAATAACCGGATGCCCGTTCATGGTAAAGGGTTTATAGAGCTTGGCCATAATATCCTCAGCTTTTTTCGACTCAGTGCCCACCACAATGCGATCGGGTTTAAGAAAGTCGTTAATGGCATCACCTTCCTTGAGAAACTCGGGGTTGGAAGCCACGTCGAATTGGATATTCACACCCCGCTTATCGAGCTCTTCCTGAAGGGCTTTCCGCACTTTAGCAGCCGTTCCCACCGGAACTGTACTTTTGGTTACCACCAGCTTATAGTCTTCCATGTGACGGCCCACTTCGCGTGCTACCTCAAGTACATACTTTAGATCGGCGCTGCCGTCTTCGTCGGGCGGTGTTCCCACGGCACTGAAAACCACATCAGCGCCTTCCAGCACGTCTTTTAGTTTGGTAGCAAAGTGCAGGCGATCCTTTTGTACATTCCTGTGCACCATTTGCTCCAATCCCGGCTCATAAATAGGGATAATGCCCTTGTTCAGATTATCGATCTTTTCTTTATTTACATCAATGCAAGTAACATCAATACCTACATCAGCAAAACAGGTTCCTGTAACCAAACCCACATAACCAGTACCAACTACTACTATTTTCATACGTTCATGATTTTGTTATTAAAACAGCGTCTATTACTTCAAACAGTTTACTTTCAATCTATAAAGTTCTACATTTTCCAGAACAATGCAATATTTTTTCCTATTTATTTTTCAATAAAACCTGCTTCGGTCCAATAAATAGCTGAATTCCCATTTTGCGGCATACGATGCAACTGCACAAAACGGTCGAATGTCAAAGGCGGTGCAATAGTCTGCCTGTTCATTTTTCGGGCTGACATAAAGAAAAAGTAGTTTCCATCCGAAGACACATAAGGTGACCATTCGGAAGGATCTTCGGAATTAATGGGCTTGGGAAGATGTTCCAATTCCGTCCAGTGGTCTTGTTCATCCCGGTAGCTGATGTAATAATCACACCCCCCGAAAGAGTCATCACGACCGTATACCGGTACAATAATATAGCTTTCATCGGGAGCTATAAAGGCATTGAATTGGGCTGTTCCTGAATTTATTGGCTCAGGTAGTTTCCGGGCCGGTTGATATTGATCTTTTATCAGCCTTGATCGATAAATAAAGTCTGTCCGCTCTTTGGTGTTCGTACGGGTAAAATAAAGTGTACCATCTTCCGCTAATGACGGGAAATACTCCCCTATCCCGGTATTTACCGCAGTTCCAAGTGGTTTGGGCTTACTCCAGCTCCCATTTTGTTTTTCGGTATACCAGATATTAAAGTCACTGGCATTGGAAGTCGCGCTCATGGGTTGATTAGTAGCAAAGAAAAGTTTGTTACCGTTGGGGGTAAAAGCCGGTTCCATATAATCATACTGCGGATCGCGAGCAAAGTGAGCAACCTCAGGTTGGAGCCATCCTTGCTCAGTTCGTTCGGTCATCAGGATAGTGGTCAGATAACGGTTCCCGGCTGTGGTCCTGAAATAGATCTTATCGCCATCGGGTGAAATGGCTATATCGCGGCAAGCCATACCTTCAACCAAACGACTGGCATTGAAAACCACAGCAGAATCGCCCGGCGGCTCTTGTGCCAGATAATCACCCGTATTGCAGGTTACATATGTTGTCTCATCCTTGGTAGCTGTTGAACATGACAACAGCATCAAACTTGATAGTATAAAAACTAATGAATACCCCCTTAAACTTTGCAAGCCTTCTCTTTTTCTTGTTTACAGGGGCGAATATAGGAATTTTTTTGAAGGACATTGATTTTGGAGGATAGAAAATAAAGGAAGAAAGAAGATTGAGCAGCAATGAGCATAGAGTGATTGGTAAAGGTGCATGGAGCGTGGTGCACGGTGCATGGTACAAATAGCGCAGAGCATAGCCTGGAGCACAGCGCAAAGGGACAAAAGCAACGCGCATGGAACACTAAAGCATGTATCCAAAGTATATATAACCCAGCCCGCAACAACTTTAAACATTAGACTTTAAACATTAACCCCTTATAACCTTCTCCATAAACCTCTTTGAATTAACAAAAAGAATAGCTGTTAATCGGTACCCTGCTGCACTTCAAGATAAAGCATGGCATGATCGGAATATTGCTCAATCCATTTATCTTGTTGGGCTCCTGCGGACAAATCCACCCAACCTCTAACATCTACCGGGCTCTGGCCATCGCGGTCTTTGTTGGGATAAGTCTTGAACTGCATATGCTTGGCAGCATAACAATGATCCAAATTAGCCGGATCATAGGACGAATCCGACCCATTGTTCCAGGATTTTTCATACGTTTTCTCCAGTCGTTTCAAACCATACCATTGCCCGGCATACCGGTCCGATCTTCTGAGTTCAGTTTTGGGTGAGATATCCCTGTCATAATAATAATTCATGCCCATGGTATTCAAATCGCCAATAAACAGGTAGTTGGCCGGGATTTCATCCATGCTCAGGACTTTGGAGAATTTAATGGCCCTGCGGATCATATCATCCCTGAGGCCAAAACTACGTGGATCATCGCTGCTTTTAAGGTGCAGGAACAAAATGGGATAATAGTTACCGTCAATGGTAAGGGTGAGCAAAGCGCCGGGGCGCAGGTATTCCAGGCCTGATTTAAAGCTTACACGCTGTGTGAAGAATGCCGTAATACCGCTCTTCACCCCCACCAAAACTTCCTGCGTCTGCGGACCTTCGGTGATGTGAAAAGTATAGCCGGGAAGATATCTTACAAAATCCTTAAAGACTTCACTGCCTTCCACTTCATAGAGCGCTAATACATCAGGATTGGTTTCGATGATGGTTTGGGTGATACGCCGGCGCCGTTGCCCGGTGGCAGGGCCCTTACTTTTGCCGAAATGTTCGACATTCCAGGATAATAATGAATAGGCTTTTTTCATACTTTGATAATTGTTGAAGAATCTCACAAGTTACAAAATATATTTACAAGGCTTTCGTATTTTTGTTAAATAATTGAACGATATGAAAAATGAAGCACTCATCAGTGAAGACAAGGAACAATTGGCCCGGTTTGCCAAAGCATTGGCCCATCCAGTAAGAATATATATTGTAAGACTTTTATCGCAGCAAGCTTGCTGCTACAGCGGCGATCTTTCCGAAGTTCTTCCCATTGCCAAATCAACGCTATCGCAACATCTTAAAATTCTTAAAGAATCGGGCCTGATTCAAGGTACCATCGAAGCCCCTAAAATAAAATACTGCATCAACCAGCATAACTGGAAGGAAGCCGAAAAACTTTTTAAAGACCTTTTTGACTCATCCTTATTATAATCTATTTAGTGCTTGTCTATAAAGTCTCGATTTTGTCATATTCCTCCCCGCAACCCCTTAATCCCCTAAAGGGGAACAGCCTCACAATCAGCCGGCTATATGGTTCTCCCCTTCAGGGGAGTTAGAGGGGCGAAGTTCGAGAGGAAGTTTGTAGACAGACTCTATTTAGACATGTTATAAATTTTCGCGGTCAATCCCTAAAATGAATATTTCACCTTATCTTTGTTCGTACATTTACGAAATACGAATAATTAAAATATAATTCGATGGAAATAAAAGTATTGGGCACCGGTTGCCCGAAATGTAAAAAGCTGGAAGCTACTGCACAGGAAGCAGTAAAAGAAGCAGGGATAGATGCCAATATCACGAAAGTGGAAGATATTAATGACATTATGCAATATGGTGTAATGGTAACCCCTGCATTAGTTATTGACGGAAAAGTAGTGGTAAGCGGAAAAGTTCCCAAAAAAGAAGAAATCATCAAATTATTTAACTAAAAACTATACAAGATGAAAATTTTACAGGTATTTTTTATTGTAATGGCCACAAGCATGGTATTCTCGTGCAATGCGCAAAGCAGCAAGGCCGGGGAAGACACCAATGTAAAAGCATCAGCGGAGGTGAAAGTATATTATTTTCACATGTCGCGCCGTTGTGCAACCTGCAAAACGGTTGAGAGAGTATCAAAACAAGCGGTTCAGGAGATGAATAGTGACAAAGTAGTTTTTGAAGCCTACAATATAGAAGAAACTGAAGGAGAGCAAATAGCCGAGAAATTGGGTGTTTCAGGCCAGACACTTTTAATAACCGACGGTGACAAAAAAATCAACATTACACAAGAAGGTTTCCTGAATGCCCGCTCGAAGCCTGAAAAACTGAAAGAGATTGTTCAACAAAAGGTAAAATCGCTTCAGTAATGGAAGAAGTTTTATCTAATCTGTTACAGAATAGCTCATTACCATTGTTGTCGGCGTTTATACTGGGACTGATGACCGCAATCAGTCCCTGCCCGCTGGCAACCAATGTTTCGGCAATCGGATTTATCGGTAAAGATATTGAAAACAGAAACCGGGTCTTTTACAACGGCCTGATATATACTGCCGGCAGGGCGGTTTCCTACACTTTACTGGCAGCTGTGATTGTTTTGGGCGCCGACCAACTGGCCCTCTCAGGATGGTTTCAGCAATACGGCGAAAAAATTCTGGGCCCCTTATTGATTATCATCGGTTTGTTCATGCTGGGGGTGCTCAACCTTAATTTACCGGGGATAGGGAATTTTGCGCAGCGCTACCAGGAAAAAGGGATCAGCTCTTTCTGGGAAGTACTTTTGATAGGCGTCATTTTTGCCCTGGCATTTTGCCCATACAGTGGCGTGCTCTACTTTGGCATGCTCATGCCGATGACCGTGAGTAGCAGCTCGGGATTGCTGTTGCCGCTTATATTTGCCATTGCTACCGGTATTCCGGTGATCATTTTTGCCTGGTTGATCGCGTATACCATTTCCGGTGTTGGTAAACTTTATAATGGCGTGAAGATTTTTGAAAAGTGGTTTCGGCGGGTTGTGGCAATATTGTTTATCGCCATTGGTATCTATTATGTGATTGTCATTTACATATAAAATTTTTTGGATCATTATTTCGCAGTTTTACGAAATACGAAATAGTCAAATTAACTTGAGGAACGAATTAATCAATCTATAGACTATATGGAGTGGAAAAGAGAGATAAAGATACTGTTCTGGATGGCCGTGTTTTTCCTGCTGGCGTATTTTATGCCTTTATACAGCGATCGGTTTCGGGAGGCGGTCATGGCCATGCTGGACCTCACCAAATGGTATGCCCAGGAGCATGTGATTTTATGTTTGCTTCCGGCATTTTTCATTGCCGGAGTGATTGCCATTTTTATCAGTCAAGGTGCGGTACTGAAGTATTTCGGGGCGCAGGCCAAAAAGTGGGTCTCCTATTCGATTGCCTCCGTTTCCGGAACCATTCTGGCGGTGTGTAGCTGTACGATATTGCCCTTATTCTCAAGTATTCATAAGCGGGGAGCAGGTCTTGGACCGGCCATTGCTTTCCTTTACTCCGGCCCGGCGATCAATATCTTAGCAATAATCCTTACAGCCCGCATTCTGGGCTTTGAAATGGGTGTAGCCCGTATCATCGGGGCTGTGGTGTTTGCAATTGTCATTGGCAGCATCATGTCGTTGATTTACCGGAAAGAGGAACGTGATAAAGCTGAGCAGCAAATGAGCTTTCCGCAGGAGGAAGAAAAACGGCCGATGTGGCAAACTGCCTTTCACTTTTTTACGCTGATGCTTATCCTGGTTTTTGCCAACTGGGGCGCCCCGGCCGAAGGAGTAGAGAGTGGAGGCTGGTACTGGATATGGGCTCATAAATGGTACATCACAGGATTTTTTGCCATTTTGCTTGTTTTCTCATTGATCTATGTGCTGAAGCTGAAAAAACAATACGTATTGATTGCTGCAGTCGTTACCGCTGCATCGGCTTTTATTTTCGAAAATCCCCAGGTGCCGATATTAGTTGGAATTGCGGAGCTAACATTAATAACACTGTTCGATAAGCAGGATGAAGATAACCGGCAATGGACCTTGTCCACATGGGATTTTGCCAAACAGATTATGCCCCTCCTGGCCTTAGGTGTATTGGTGGCCGGTTTCTTACTGGGCTCAACACACGGTGACACGGATATGCCCGGGGTAATACCGAATGAATGGGTTGTCAACCTGGTAGGAGGAAATTCGGTTTTCTCCAACTTCTTTGCTTCCATAGTAGGCGCCTTTATGTATTTTGCCACGCTTACCGAGGTCCCTATTTTGCAAGGACTGATGGGTGCAGGCATGGGGAAAGGCCCGGCACTGGCCCTTTTACTGGCCGGTCCTTCGTTGTCGCTGCCGAATATGCTCGTAATTCGTGGCGTTATTGGAACGAAGAAAACACTGGTATATGTTACCCTTGTCGTGGTTATGGCTACGGTATCCGGACTATTATACGGCGGAATATAAAAGCATATGAACATCGATAAAATGAATTAAAAATGTGAAATTATGTTAGATATTAAAAAGTATACAGGCAATCAAACCTATTTGGCGGTTTTGCTGGATGCTTTATCGCATCCGGCAAGGCTGCTGATAGTCGAACACCTGGCTGAGTATGACGAATGTCCGGCCGGGAAAATTAGCGAAAAGTTGCCCCTTAGCAAATCAACGGTTTCACAACATTTAACCAAACTAAAAGAGGCGGGCCTGATAACCTGCAGCCCTTATGGAATTTGCCAGCATTATAAATTGGAAGATGAGCGGGTGATCGAAGCCATGGAAACCTTGCAACTGTTTTTGAAGAGCGTCAATGCTAAAAAAGATCATAGAAAATGTTGCGGATAAAAATACAGCGATTGTGTGTTGAATTGCCAAATTTTAAGAAAGTAACGTATATTTACGTCATGTTAAACTTTTGACGTATATTTGCGCCTGAAAAATAGTGTAGGTGTTTAATCCATTGTTGAACCATATAAAATATACTTCAAATGGCACAAAAGAAAGCAATGAGTTTTTTCGATAGATACCTTACTATATGGGTAGCATTGGGAATTCTGGCGGGAGTAGCACTGGGACATTATGCAGGCGACAGCATGGAGGTGCTCAGCAACCTGCAAATCGCCAGGGTAAACATACCCATCGCCGTTCTGATCTGGCTGATGATCTACCCCATGATGCTGCAAATTGATTTTACCAGCATCAAAGAAGTGGGTAAAAAGCCCAAAGGAGTGATTATGACCGTGATCATCAACTGGCTGATCAAGCCTTTTTCCATGGCGTTTTTCGCCTGGATTTTCTTTTCACAAATCTACCAGGCATGGATTGATCCTTCAATGGCCGGGGAATACATAGCAGGGGCTATCATTCTCGGTGCAGCCCCCTGTACGGCCATGGTGTTTGTATGGTCTTACCTGACCAACGGCGATCCGAATTATACGTTGGTACAAGTGTCGGTCAATGACCTTATTATTCTGATAGCTTTTATACCGATTGTTGGCCTGCTACTGGGAATCACCAACATCTCAATTCCATATGAAACCCTGGTAGCCAGCATTGTGATATTTGTGGTTATCCCGTTGGTGGCAGGGGTGATAACGCAACGAATTTTGCTAAGACGGCGCGGAAAGGATTGGTTCAAAAACAAGTTTCTCCCTAAGCTTAAGCCGGTAAGCATTGTTGCATTGTTGGTCACCCTGGTTTTCCTCTTTGCTTTCCAGTCCGGGAATATTCTTAATAATCCTTTGATTATCGTACTTGCGGCTGTTCCCCTGGTCATCCAAACCTATTTCATTTTCTTTTTAGCCTGGTTTTTAGGGCGTAAAATCAACCTGCCTTTCCCGGTTCTTGCTCCGGCCACCATGATCGGAGCCAGCAACTTTTTTGAACTGGCAGTGGCTACCAGTATCACCTTGTTTGGTCTGAATTCGCCGGCTGCTCTGGTCACAGTGGTGGGTGTGCTGGTCGAAGTTCCGGTGATGTTGTCATTGGTTGCTTTTGCTAATAGATGGCAGGGGAGAAGAGGTGCCATTGCTTAAACGTTAAGAGGGTGATGAAAAAATCCGGCTTAGAAACACGATTTGTCGGGAAGCCGGAAATGTGTTTTAAGAAAGAAATAATAGATAGCTAAAAATTATTTGAAGTAAAGTTTAAATTATGTTTTAAAAATATTCCTTTTTTCAGGAAATATTCACTTATACTTTAAAAATTACTATTTTTCTTGAATATTTAATCTATAAATTATTAGCAATGGATATACCAAAATACGTTAGTCGCCCAATATATCTCAATAAAATAAGAAAATACCTGGAAAAAGACATTATTAAAGTAATTTCCGGACAAAGGCGAGTGGGTAAAAGCTACATGCTCTATCAGATAATAGATGAGATTAAAAATAAACACACTAATCCTGACATCATCTACATCAACAAAGAATGGCATGAATACAAGGAAATTAAGGATGATGAAAGTTTAATTGATTATATTGAAAAGCACAAAAGCAATAAGGAATTAACCTATCTGTTTATTGATGAAGTACAGGATATTGAAAATTTTGAGAAGGCTTTGCGAAGTCTTCAGTCGAAAAAGAACTATAATATTTTCTGCACTGGGAGCAATGCGCAACTTTTATCGGGAGACCTGGCCACCTATTTAAGCGGAAGGTATGTGGAGATTAAACTGTATAGCTTGATATATCCTGAATTCCTCCATTTTCATCATTTGGATGATAGCAGTAGTTCATTCATCAAATTCCTGAAATACGGAGGATTACCTTATTTAATCAATCTTGAATTGGAAAATCAAGTAGTTTACGACTACCTGAAAAATATCTACTCAGCTATACTTTTCAAAGACGTGGTAAAAAGATATCAGATACGCCATGTGTCTTTGTTAGAAAACCTGGTGTATTATCTGGCAGACAATACAGGAAGTATAGTCTCAGCGAAGAAAATCACCGATTTCTTAAAATCGCAACAAATCAAAATTTCTCCTCAAGTGGTCTCTAATTACCTTTCATATTTAACTTCGGCTTTTTTTATTTTTAAAGTGTTGCGCTCAGATATTAAAGGGAAAAAGATATTTGAGTTTAATGAAAAATATTACTTTGAAGATTTAGGGTTACGTCATGCTATAAAGGGTTATAAAACAGAAGATATTAATAAGATTCTGGAAAATATTATTTATCAGCATTTAGTGGTGTCCGGTTATCAAGTGACTATTGGTCAATTGGAGAGCAAAGAAATAGATTTTGTGGCTGAAAAAAATGGAAAAAAAATCTATATTCAGGTGGCCTACCTGATTCCTGACGAAAATACAAGAGAAAGGGAATTTGGGAATCTGATGAAAGTTAAAGATAACTATCCGAAATACGTTATTTCAATGGATGAAATCCTCGGTGGAACAGATTATCAGGGAATTGAACATTGGTTTATACGTGATTTCCTGGCTGAGCTAAGGTGATTTTTCGTACTCCATGTATACATAAATCCACTCTCACGGCCCTTACTGTAAATTAATAAAAATTAACATGACGTAATTATACGTCAGATGAAATATTTGATGTATATTTGCGTCAATATAATTACAAGGAATATGGTACAATCAAAAGGAAAACTTTTTGAAAAGCACTTGCAGGAAACTTCCAATCTTTACAAGTCGCTGGGTCATCCCGCCCGGATGGCCATTTTGAAGTATCTCTCCGATATAAAAGTATGTGTAACGGGCGATATTTCAGAAGAATTGCCCCTAAGCCGTACCACTGTCAACCAGCATCTTGCTGAATTGAAGAAAGCCGGACTGATCAAAGGTGTGGTTCAGGGCGTGAAAACCAATTACTGCCTTAACCCTGAGAAAATACGGGAGTTGAAGGAGATGTCAGAAGCATTCCTGAATTCTTTAGATACGGAGGTTGGCGACGTTTGTTAGGAGATTGAAGAGAGATTGAAGAGAGATTGAAGAGAGATTGAAGAGAGATTGAAGAGAGATTGAAGAGAGATTGATGAAGATTGAAAAGGGAGATTGAAGAGAGATTGATGAAGATTGAAAAGGAAGATTGATTGAAGATTGAAGAAAGATTGATGAAGATTGAAAAGGAAGATCGAAAGGAGATTGAAGGAAGATTGAAGAAAGACTTAAACAGGATGATAAAGATATAGAAGGAGACTTGAATAGGGGTATGCAAAAAGTATGTATCTTTTAAATATTTTTGGAAAAGCACAGTGACAAAAATATTTTAAGAATTAACAAAATAAACATGAACAATGAAAGCTGGATAAACTATAAAGAGGAGGTTAGGGAGAGGTTGCGCCGTTTTACTTTGAGAATTCTGGAACTTTCTGAGAAGTTGCCAAAATCTTCAAGAGGAAAGGTGATCAACTACCAACTCACTAAGTCAGGTTCTTCTATGTATATCAATTATCGCTCAGCATTGAGAAGTAGGTCTAAAGCCGATTTTTTTAGTAAACTTTCTATAGCAGTGGAAGAGGCTGATGAAACTGAAGGCTGGATTGAATTAACAATAAGTTCAGGTATGATTAAAGATGATTTTATTAAGGAATTACACAAGGAAAGCCTTGAATTATTAAAAATTCTTTCATCCATGCGAAAAAGAAACTCTATGTAGTGAAGGGAGATTGAAGGGAGATTGATTGAAGATTGAAGGGAGATTGAAGAAAGATTGATTGAAGATTGAAGGGAGATTGAAGAAAGATTGATTGAAGATTGAAAGGAGATTGAGCAGCATCAAAAATCAATCTCCTTCAATCTTTTACCAAAAGGTTATTAAGAAGCAGAAAGCCAGAGAACAGCAAGGAGATTGAGCAGCATCAAAAATCAATCTCCTTCAATCTGTTACCAAAAGGTTGCTAAGAAGCAGAAAGCCAGAGAACAGCAAGGAGTTTGAGCAACACCAGAAATCAATCTCCTTCAATCTGGTACCTAAAGGTTGCTAAGAAGCAGAAAGCCAGAGAACAGCAAGGAGTTTGAGCAACACCAGAAATCAATCTCCTTCAATCTTTTACCAAAAGGTTGCTAAGAAGCAGAAAGCCAGAGGGCAGCAAGGAGATTGAGCAGCATCAAAAATCAATCTCCTTCAATCTTAAAAGAGAATGAAATAATTTGAGATATTAAAAAAAGAAACAGACATCACGAACATGAAAATACTCATCTTGTGTACCGGTAACAGTTGCCGCAGCCAGATGGCTGAAGGCTTTTTAAAATCCTTCGATCCGAACCTGGAAGTGCACTCGGCGGGGACTATGCCAAGCAGGCAGGTTCATCCCAAGGCCATCCAGGTAATGAATGAAATTGGAATCGATATCAGTAACGGCCTTCCCAAACAAGTGGACCAATTCCTGGAAAAGCCCTTCAATTATGTGATCACGGTATGCGACAGCGCAAAGGAAACTTGTCCCTTGTTCACAGGCAAAGTCGATCACCGGCTACACATCGGATTTGATGATCCTGCCGAGGCTACCGGAACCGAAGAAGAAATCCTGGGTATTTTCCGCCGGGTACGAGACGAAATAAAACGTGATTTCAAGGAATTTTATGAACAAAACATTAAAACTCGAGAACAATGAAAACCAGGCAAAAAGACATAAAAGACATGGTCAGGTCGAAATACGATCAGATCGCTAAAAAGTCCAAATCCGAAAATGAATCCTCCTGCTGTGGCAGTGGACCTTCAGCCTGTTGCGAAGAGGATTACTCCATGTTCAATGATGATTACTCCCAGGTTGAAGGTTATACCGAAGAAGCTGATCTTGGCCTTGGTTGCGGCATACCCACCGATTTTGCCAATATCAAGCCAGGTGATGTAGTGCTCGACCTTGGTTCAGGTGCAGGAAATGATTGTTTTGTGGCACGTTCCATCGTAGGCGATACAGGCTTTGTTTATGGGATCGATTTTTCGGAGGAAATGTTGCAAAAAGCCAATGCCAACAAGCAAAAGATGGGCTATAAGAATATGGAATTTGTTCAGGGTGATATAGAAGATATGCCCTTTAAGAATGAAATGATGGATGTGATTGTCAGCAATTGTGTGCTGAATTTGGTCCCATCCAAAGAAAGGGCCTTTAAAGAAATTTACCGTGTACTAAAGAACGAGGGACATTTTTGTATTTCGGATGTGGTGCTGATCGGTGAATTGCCTGAATCGCTGCAAAAAGACGCCGAAATGTATGCAGGCTGTGTTTCAGGAGCATTGCAAAAGGAGAAATACCTCCACATAGTCGAAAAGGCCGGGTTTACTAATGTGACCATTCATAAGGAAAAGGAGATCGTTATTCCCGATGAGATACTGCTAAATTATATGAATGAAACTGAATTATTGGCTTATAAGCATGCCGATAAAGGTATCTATAGTATCACAGTAAGTGCAACAAAGTAATATGGGATCATTAAGGAATGACGAAATAAGAATTAAGAAATTCTGCATATTTTTTTCTAAATCAGTAAAATATTTTTAATTAACTATTGTTAATCAAAATATATAACTATTTTTGTTGTATAGATTTTCAGGCGCGCACTTGTTGCTTCATGCAATATTGCATCCTATTAATCTATTGTTAATCAATTTATTATTTAATTTTTTATTTTTTTCAAAATGAACATTTTTGTAGCAAAACTAAGTCCCGAAACCAAGAATGAGGACTTACAGGAATTATTCGAAGAGTTTGGCGTTGTAAATTCAGCCAAAGTAATCATGGACCGGGAAACCGGTAATTCAAAGCGATACGGTTTCGTCGAAATGGAAAATGACGACGAAGCAATGAGCGCCATTGAAAGGCTTAATGATTCTGAATTTGACAATAGCAGAATCGTCGTAAAGAAAGCGCGCCCTAAAATCGAACAACGGCGTCCGAGCTATTCGCAAAGACGATACTAACAAGCACTACAGAAACGTGCTAAGTACGAATAAAACTCTTAAAGCTGCCTGAAAGGGCAGCTTTTTTTATGAGCCATTACCATCTGCCATCCATGCTGGAAAGATATATAGAGGTATTCTGCCAGGGATTAAGAAATCTTACCGGTATTATCATTTTGTAAAAACAGACCCTTGCAGGTTCACATCCCTATCCCGGTAGCGCATAACCCCAATCCATTTTCCCCATATATTTAATATATTTACCAACCAAAGACCTAGTAGTGCTATGCAACCCACAGCCATCATTGACGGATTAGCTGTATACAAAGCCGGGAAAGGTGTACCGGTTTTCCTGATGCCTTATCCTCACGCTTATACTGACAGCCCGATGATTGAGGGAAGCCTGGCTAATATATTGGTGGATTCAGGCCGCTCGGTTATCACCTTTGATGCACCCGGTTCATATTATTCCACTAGAAAACCCAAGGTGAATTTGCAGGAAATGCTGGAATGCACCCGGGAAACCCTGCAATATTTCAACATCTCCTCCCCTATCCATTTCATGGGTCATAGCATGGGAAGCCTGTGTAGCATTGCCTGGATTGTTGAAAATCTCTCCACAGTCAAAAGCCTTGTGTTAATTGGAGCCATATCCGATTATAAAGAAGTGATGAAATACTCCATTCACAAGCACTTTAAATGGTGGCAAAAGGAATATTGGCAAGTTATATTACAGGGCTTGTTAACATGGGCCAATCTGGCTTCCATGGCAACCTATAAGAAATTACGCAACACCATCACCTATGCTTCTTTTTATCACAAGGAACTGGCGCCTCTATTGGAAGTTGAAAAAGGCGATAGTAAAAAAATACAGCCCTTACGGATGAAATGGTCCTGGCATGCCCGGAAGATCCATTACCGAGGAAAGTTAAACAAAATCACCTGCCCTGTTCTTATTTGCGTGGGCCGGCATGATCCGCAAACGCCGGTGGAAATGAATAAAGAAATACATGAAAAACTTAATAACTCAAGATTGGTGATCTTCGAAGAAAGTGGCCACAGCCCATTTAAGGAAGAAAGGGAAAAGTTCATAAAAGTGATAGAGAACTTTTACAAAGGCATAGATAGATGAGGTTTTAGAAAATGTATCGAGTTACGCGTCGCGGATTGCGCTCCATTGGTTTATTGATATAAAACCAATCGGGTACCTATGATGCCCGCCGGTTTATTTTATTATTCTAAAGCAAATTTGCAGCTTAATCATCCTTGCCATAATCCCGCTCCATAGCAAGTTCGCCGTTTTCATCCCACATATACCAGGTGCCTGATTTTTTACCCTTGGTGTAATGCAGGGCGCATCGCTTAGTGCCGTCTTCATCCCAAACATACCAGGCACCATGCTTTTTCCCGTCATTATAACGAGCTTCTGCTTCCTTTTGGCCGTTTTTATACCACTGTATCCACAGGCCATCCTTTTTCCCTTCCTCAAATTCACGGCGTTCTTTCTTAGCGCCATCTTTATAATACAACATGGTAATTCCATCCTGACGGCCATCTTTCACCGGCATTTCCAACTTCTTATTCCCGTTTTCATAATACTCCACGTGTGTTCCGGTATAGAGCATGTCATTTTTGTAGTATAACCCATCTTTCTCTTGAAGCTTTTCCTGACCGTTAGCCAGTGAAGCCATGAAGAAAAAGCTTACCAAAACCAATATTGTTTTTACAATGCTTCTCATGACTTTTTAATTTCACCTTGTTTTAATCCTAACTTAATATTAACTAATATACGAATTTAGTAAATTATTTTAATCCCTGGCAACATTTCCCGCAACTTGGTTATCCTTGTGGATGAAATCGGGTTCTTTTTAAGATCGATTTCCTTTAAATTCTTCATATCTTTCATTGAATCAGGAAGGTCTTCAATCCGGTTGCCGGCAAGATCGATCTTCTCAAGTGAGCTCATCTGTGCAATAGCGGGTGAAAGCTTGTCAATGCGATTGCCACGGAATTCAGCCACCTTTATTTTTTTATGCTTATAAAAGGAAGCCGGCAACCGGCTTATCCTGTTTTCCTCACAATTAAACTCCACCAGGCTATCAATGCTAAAAATCTCCTTGGGCAATGAGTTTAGCTTATTATTGGATACCTCGAGCCGCCTTAATCGCTTTAACCTCCGGATCACTTCAGGGACTTCCTCAAAATTGTTGTAGGCCAGATACAGGCTTTGAAGATATTTCATATCCCCAAGCGCTGCCGGCAGAGCATCCAACTCATTCCGGGTTAATTCAAGGGTGTTCAGGTAAGTCAACTTGTCGATGTCTTCAGGTAGGTTTTTCAACCCCTTATCATATAAGATGAGCTTATAAACCTCATTAGGATTTTGAAATGCCTCATCCAATGAACGATAATTATCAGCCATCCTTAATTCCTGTAATGCAAGGTATTTCTCAGGCTGAAACTGCTCTTGCTTTTCACCCTTTTGCTCGCCTTGCTGGGTACCACATGAGAAAAGTATTCCTGCCAGTGATATATATGTAATTGCCCTTAATAAGTGTATCATAAAACAATTTAATTCTCCATTTTCTATTGCAACAAATTAAGATTATAAAACTACCGGTAACCGATAGTGGCAGCTATTTATTTGTCAGGTCGATCTTAATCGATTACATATTTTAATCCAAATGAGTAAGTGCGACCAAGGTTATAACTATAATAAATCCGGTCTCCTTCATTCTCATTATTCAAATAATCATAATGATGAACGGCTTCATACGGAGCATCCAAAATGTTTGAAACGCCCAGTTTGAACGACAAACACTCACCGATCGATTTACTGATATTAAAGTTCATCGATGCCCGTGGCTGTTCGTATACATATGGTGCAAAGCCTTTGGTAATGATCATAAGCTTTTCGCCGGCCATATTAAATCCGGCATTAGCGCTTAACCCCATTTCCTTGTTATCGTATTTCAGGTATCCGTTTATGAGATAAGGGGCCTGCCCGAACATGGGACGGGTATCTTCGGTCAGCTCATAGCCATTTTGTTCTCTAACGGAATTAACATTTTCAACTTCGTCGGCCGGTTTTTCCACCACCGATTCAATCATTGAAAAGTTACCGCCTATGCTAAAGTTCTGCAAGGCTTCAATAAAATCAAGTTTTTTTCTGAATTCCACTTCAAAACCATAGGTTTCGGCTTCATCGGAGTTGAAGAAACGGATCTCCGGATTAACCGCTTCTTGTATATATCGCTGAGCAATAGGATTCTGGAAGTCTTTGTAAAATAGGCTGAGCGACACCATTTCACCCAATTCAAAAAAGTACTCCCAGCGAAGATCAATATTCGTAATTAAGGTTCGCTTCAGCTCAGGATTACCATATTTTCTCAAACCATCCTGGTAATCATAAAACTGTGAAGATGAAACCTCCTGAAATACAGGCCGGGCCAAAGTTCTGTTTAAACCTAACCGAAGGTTCATATCTTCCACCGGGTGATAGGTAATATTTAACGAAGGAAGAATATCATCCTCTTTCAATTCAACGCCGGTAGCATCCTCCACTCCATAGTCATATATCTTCTTTTTCACATCGATTTGTGAATGCTCATAACGCACACCGGTTACAATGCGCCATTTGTCACCCAACGGCATGTCGATCATGGCATAAGCCCCGCCTACATAGGATTCACCGTCATAACTATTGTTGTAGTCATCATTGATATCAACAATATAATAATACCCTTTTCCGGTCTCCGGGTCGATGATAGCATCATCCATGTAATCAATGAAACCGTTCGGGATTCTTACCCTGCCATTCGGTTGCAGCTCGAAACCGGTTTGATCGCGATTTCGTTCTTTATACACAAAGGCCCCGCCGGCTTTGATTTTTGCGTTATTTCCTGCAACTTCGGTTGGCAGGGTTAGGTCCAGTTTGTTATCGAAGTTCACCTCATCCATAAAGCGGTAAGTACGGGTAGGACCATTGTTAGTTTTCATGAAGGGAATCTCGGTATTGGGATCGATCAAGTTATTGATAATTCGTAAATCGGGCTCATTCTGTTTTGACTTCGTATAGGATGTCAACCACGCAATCTTGAACTTATTAAGCGAGGGTAATACATGTTCACCTTTTAACTGAAAAGAATTAAAGGAGCGCTCGATGAAGCCTAAATCTCTCACCTCTGCTATAGTGCTGGCCGATTCATATGGGAATGGCCCTCTGCGAAAGCGTGTATATTTTATACCCCCTTGATTTCTGAGGAATGTAAAACTGGCTTTACTGTTGTTTGAAAATTTATAGTTGAAATTAACCAACCCGGCCATTTTATTCTCGGTTTCGCCTCTTTCATCATACTGATAATCGGCCAATGGCGAGGCCTCGGGTTTAGCTTCGTAAAAGGCCGACTGACCATTGTCATAGTACTTAAAACTTTGATCATAGCTAAAGGCAATGTTATAGCCCAATGTTTTTCCAAATAATTCGGTTTGATTCCCCATACCGAATTCATGATTATTATTTAAGAAAGAAGTAATTTCAGTGGGTACTACCTCATGATTAAACGACCCGGTAAGCGGCCTTAATTCCGAGGGTGTATAAAACCCTTGTTGAATAATATCAGGACCTGTTTGCCCGGTTGGATCAAGCTTATCAATTTCATTTTGCATAACATCAGGAATATCTCTTGTGCCGTCGTCAATACCCAACCAATCCAGCTCGCCACCCTGATATGAAAGATATTGGTCATTTAACGAAGACTGCGGATTATAGCCCCAGGAAGAGGAAAACTGTAATGAAAATTTTTCGGGAAAGTCTTTTGTTTCAATATTAACATGACCTCCGGTGAAATCACCTGCAAGATCGGGGGTAAAAGATTTATGAACAACAATATTTTCGATAACATTGCTTGGGAATAAATCCATTTGCACTGTATTCCTGTTGGGGTCCAATCCCGGAATATCGGCTTTGTTCAAGGTGATCTTGCTATAACGGTCTCCCAGGCCGCGTACATTAACGTACTTTCCTTCCTGAACTGAAACTCCGGTAACACGTTGCAACGCTTCAGCGGCATCGCTATCACCCAATTTCGACATATCTTCAGCAGAAATACCATCGATGACCTGGGCAGCTTTTTTCTGAACCACCATAATCGCTGCAGCAGTATTTCGCCGGGCTTTCGCCGAAATTTCCACCGCATCAAGGTCCATAACTGCTTCATCCATTTGAACATTAAGCCGTGTAACTTCTCCCGGTTTAATTTCAACACCTGTGAATTTCTGGGCCTGATATGAAATATAGGAAACCTTGATATCATAGGTTCCCGGTTCAAGCGGAAGCTGATATTGACCATCTAGGTCGGTTATGGTACCTTTTGAAGGATTATCGGCCAATACTACATTTACCCCTATCAATGTTTCACCGGTCTTAGCATCAACGATGGTTCCGGCCAATTTTGCTTTTTGTGCATATACAGTACCTCCTAAAAGGAATAACAAGATTAACACTACCGCTTTTTGTCCACTCATCATTATTTGTCGTTTTTATTAAATGTACAAAGGGTTGCCCCTTGGAGTCACCCTCTTTTTATCGAGAATAACCTCGTAAGACAAACCCTTACCTGTTTTTGTTATAATATTCGTCAAGAACTCAAATCTTACTTAAAAGTCAAAGTCCAACCGGCAGCCCAGTTTGAACCGTTAGGATCAAACGCACCGTGATAATTAGCCTGGGTGAAGAAAGCATCACCGGGAACAGTTGCAGCACCATTTGAACCTACACCATTTGGCATAACGTTATCGGTAGTTATGCCAAGGTCTTCAAATACGTTACTGTTGTCGTTAAAGTGAGCCTCAAGCAATTCGCCAATGTTGCCAGGAAGATCATAGGCGGTGCCTTCTTTCTCAACATACCAGGTAAATGCACCTGATTCAGGCTCGTCGGTTACGATTTGGTCACCGGCTACATTGTAAAACACGTTATTTTGCAGGTTTAAATGACCATTTTCAAACATCCATACGGAGCATTTGTCTTTGTCGCCACGATATTCTACTTCAATACCGTCGGCAGCATTTACAAATATTGAGTTTGCATAAGTACCACCTGCGTTGTCGCGGAAAGTGATTATAGTCCCTTCGCCGCCGCCAATGTATGTTGCATTAAAGATAGTGGGCTTGCCGTATGGCTCGGCCGTTTCATTTTCGTGTCCACCGTCATGCTCACCGCAACGACCGTATACTTCCTCATCCTGGATAGTAGCCCAAAACTGTCCTTTACCGTGAAAACCCTGGTCGTAGTCGTAGGAATCGTCGCCACAATAGGAAACAAGGATATGTGAGGTATTTACCGAACCGCCAAACCACTCAAGGCCGTCGTCTTTGTTGGCAATAACCTCAACATGATGGATTTCAGTACCATTACCAACAGCACCCATTGAAAGACCGTTAATTTCGTTACCAGCACCAATATCGGCACCACCGTGACGGATCTGGCAATACTTGAATACGCCAGAGTTGTCAGCATCATCAGGATTAGAAGCTACACCATAGGCACCACGCTCTTCGGTGGCAGGAATACCTTCTATCTGCATGATGTCAACAGGCTCATTGGTTGAAGCTTTACCAAGGATAATAACGCCACCCCAAAGACCTCGCGTAGTTTTGCTGTATGCATCACCTGCATAGTTGTCGTTATAGGCGGTGAAAACAATAGGATCGCTTTCGGTACCTTCTGCATAAATCTTACCTTCTTTGGCAACAATAAGTGCAGAAGCATTCTCACCCTGACCGGGAAGACCAACAACCATGGTTCCAGGTTCAATAGTCAATTCCTGGCCGCCGTTAACAAATACGAAACCGTCAAGAACATAAGTTGTATCAGCATATAGTGTACGTGAGCCAATACCATCACCATTATCCTTAATGGTAACTGTTTTTTCATCTTCATTTACATCAAATTCAGTGGAACCCATGGTATAGGTGTAGGTAGCATCTTGTTGGTTACCGTTACCGTTACCATTACCATTGTCATCATCGTCGTCGTCACATGCAGTGAAAGCCAGCATTATACCTGCCAGCAACATTGCGAACAATTGAAAGTTTACTCTTTTCATACTCATTTTGTTTGTTTTTTAATCTTTTGTTTAAAATCTCTTTACTTGAAACTTATCCTGTCATCAATTTGGTTGGCGCAAAAGTGAAGGTTTAATGTCAAGTCAATTTTAATTAGGTATTAATATTAAGTTAATTTCGCTACCGATTTCTTAACCTTAGTATAACATGAAATCTAATCTGACTATAATAAGTGGCGGTCAAACAGGTGTGGATAGGGCTGCACTTGATTTTGCGCTTCAACATGGCATTGAAACCGGCGGTTGGTGCCCCAAACTCCGGCTTGCTGAGGACGGAACCATCCCGGAACAATACCCGGTTAAAGAAATCGATTCGGAGGAATATGACGAACGCACTCGCCATAACGTTTGTGACAGCGACGGCACATTGGTTTTTATCAGCGATGATATCGACGAAGGAACCCAACTAACCCTCGACCTGGCCGATGAATTCAATAAGCCCCTTTTTATTGTTAGCCTGAAAACGTTCAACAATAATAACCGGATTAAGCAATGGCTTGAGAATCACCACATTAAAACTTTAAATATTGCCGGGCCGCGCGAAAGCAATTCACCCGGTATCTACAAGGCCGTTTTACAATTTCTTACTATAAATGCCACCCTCCTGATGGGGCATAGCAAATCGAATGTATAGTTAATTTGTAGATATGGCATTCGGAACCTCTGAAAAACTTACCTTCTCTGCCTTCACCATCCGGGCTTTTTCATTGATATCCTTTTTTACCAGGATATCGGAAAACTGGTATTCTTTAAGCAGCTCAATCAATTCATTGGGCATGGCCTCATTAATCTCAAGGTAAAGAGTCCCGTTGTCAATAAGGTGCTTCACACAAAAATCCGCAATCAAACGGTAAAATTTCAGGGCATCGCTATCGGGGACAAAAAGCGCATTTTCAGGTTCATAATCGAGCACGTTTTTCTGCATAAAGGCTTTTTCCTGCTCCCTTACATAAGGCGGATTGCTAACAATAACATCATAGGCTGCCAGGCGAGCTGTTTGCTCCTTTTCCATCATATCGATCTGCTGGAAATTTACGGGCAACTCCAGGTTTTCGGCATTCCTTTTTGCAACTTCCAGTGAGCTTGCCGACATATCAATCGCGGTTATTTCGGCTTGCGGGAAATGGTTTTTCAGGGCCAGGGCTATGCATCCACTTCCGGTTCCAATGTCCAGTATCCGGAGTTTTTCATTTTTTCGAGAAGCCAGATTGGAAATGATCCACTGTACCAATTCTTCGGTTTCGGGGCGCGGTATAAGCACATGCTCATTCACTTCCAGCTCCAGGTCGTAAAACCAGGCTTTACCTAAAATATATTGAATTGGCCTGTAGCGTTTTAATTGTTCCACCACTAAAGGCAATCCATCCACCGATTTTTCCGATAATTCATACCCGGGCTCCATGGCGAGGGTAATTCTATCGAGTTCTTCCCATTCCTCCATCAATCGCAGGAAAAAGGCATCAATTTCCCGTTCATCATAGTAAGCAAGAAGCTCTTCCTTAAACCATTCGCGATATTCCTTAATGTTGTTCATGCTATTAATCCGGCTCATAATATGTCAATAAAAATAAGAAATATATTGAAGTTTACATTATCGCATAAAACAATAAAAATCCGGGAAACCAAAAAACACCTTTCCAGCACACTGGTTGGATAAACTTCACGTATATTTGCCGCGGTTTATAAGCAACGTGATATGTTTTACCTGATACTGGCGATACTTACTTCAACTGCGATAATTGTTACGTTCCGGATATTTTCACGGTTCAACATTAATATACTACAGGCCATTACGGTCAATTACCTGGTAGCCTCGGTTTTTGGCTACCTGAGTGAACGGGGGGAATTCTCGATGCTCGATATTCCTTCCAAACCCTGGTTTCCCATAGCCCTCCTGGTGGGCGTTACCCTTATCGTTGCTTTTAATTTATTTGCCCATTCAGCCCAAAAAGCAGGTGTGGCCATTACCGGTATCTCAAGCCGGATGTCGGTGGTAATCCCGGTCATATTGGGCTTTACCATTTTTTATGAAGACATTAACCTGTTCAAGATCATTGGGATCATCACCGCTCTGCTTTCATTCTACTTCATTTTCAAACGCGATAAAACGGTAAAGGTGGATGTGCGCTATGCTTGGCTGCCTTTTTTGCTGTTTCTGGCCGTGGGATTGAATGATTCAATGATGAAGTATGCCGAATACCATTACATTGCCGGTGATTTCGTGCTCTTTTTGGCGACAGGATTCGGGACTTCACTTATCCTGGGCAGCATTGTACTACTGGTAAGGCCTGCTGCTGAAGTGGGAAAATTCCAATGGAAAAATGTGATCGGGGGTACTATACTGGGTCTCCTCAACTGGTGGTCGACCCTGTACTTTCTCATCGGGCTCGATTATTTCGATGTATCCATATTTGTGCCGCTGCTCAATGTGAGCATTGTCTCGCTTTCCACTATCGTAGGGTATGCTGCATTTAAGGAAAAGTTGCGCCGGGAAAACTTTATCGGCGTAATCCTGGCTTTGGCAGCCATTGTTTTCATTGCCCTGGCATAAATGAAAAAGCCTGTCAACAGGCAGGCTTTTATGGATCAAATGATTGCTTTCAAATTTATTGCTCCGGTGTATAAATATTATCCTCATTCCGGTATCCGCTCTCGTCCTGAAACCAATCGGGGAACAGCTCCCCGGAGCTTTCAGCCCATGGTGCAAATTTCAGGTGCGTAACCGTGATATCAATTTTTTCAATGGGATAATCAAATGATTCTACAATATCGATACCCCAAGGCAAATTGTTTTCGTTTTATAATTCCTTCCTGCAAGTCAATTCCGCTAACACTTTCAACATCTTCGAGTAAGGCATTCATCTCAAATCCGGAGTGACACTAATTAACGCTCACTGCGGGAATTCAACTGTTTAAGACCTATTAACTGGTCATACAATCCACCGGGCTCGCGGTAATAAACATAAATGGTGTATTCATTTTCGGTCTCAAAATGATTGCCCTCTATAAAGGTTGCATCTCCCTCGGTTTCACCATTACCCAGGAAAACATAGTAATAATTGTAATATCCCTGCTTCAGATAAAGAGAGGTTTCATAACCCGATTCGGTAAAGTTGTATTTCATTTTTGCTTCCGGTAAAAACTGCCATTGGGTCAATTCACCGAAAACATAAAGATTTCCTTCGATAAGGGGCATTTTATAAGGCAGGAAAAAGTGGACATGTGCGTAATCAGCTTCAAGCGGATTGCGGGTTTCTTCATTTTTTATGAGCCGCTCCCCGTTAATATCCTCACGAAATACATAATTTTTCTTGCGACGATTTTCATCGGGCCATAAATAAGCATGATATCCGGCGGTATCTCTTCCAATTTCATTAATTTGGCCGGAAAGGTATCGCAAGCTCTTCATATCGAAATAGCGAAACTCATTAATACCGTTAAAGAGGTTTCTCCTGTCGTCATAATTAAAATTCAAACGGTCGCTTTGGATCATTCTGGGTTTAATATCCCTAATAGCATTATCCCAACGTCCGTTTTGCGTGATAATCACATGCAAATTCCGTTCGGTATCAATTATCCGGAACTTTTTGGTAAGAATGGAAAAATCTATTTCGTGTTTTGAATCCCGAAAACGGGGTGTACTCGGATAAGTTATCTTTCCCACAATATCCACTTGGTTATCCACCACCATAAACCTCCTGGTAAACACCACATTATCCTCATTTTCGAGGTAAACCTTTAAAATATAATTCCCCGATTTGGTAAATTGAATAACATTATTGGGAAGGGTAAGAGTATAATGAGTATAGGCTTGCACCGTATTGAATGAAAAATCATAATCTTCAATATATCCTTCGGTAAAGCCTTTCATATAATCATTTTTCCATATTTCCTCCGAAGGATTCCAAAGAGCATCGCAATGCACAAGGGTGTATGTGTAATTTTTGTAATCGCCATCCAGGTCGTCGAATGAAAGCAGTAGCTGTTCATCGCTGTTCATGCGAAGGATAGGCGCCGACAGTTCGAAGCCTTTTCGGTGAAGCAGTACTGTTTTAATATTCGTTTTATAGATATAATCGCCATAGCGGAGATAATTTTCCCGGTAATAATCATCCTTATCATCCTGTACCTGCTTGGTGTTGCGGGCCTTGTCATCATCTTCACCGCCTGGCCTGCCATTTCCCGGCATCACATCCAGGGGCATTATAAAAATGAAAGTGCTTGCTATAAGCACCGTCAAAACAATTGTTAATCTTCGAACAAATATTTTCATTGGGTTGTTGTAGCATTAATTTTTACAAAGATAATTATTTAGAATGCATGAACAAGATGGCATCAGATCAGGCATCCATTTATATATGTTTTATAAATAGATACTTGAAATACTTATCAACCTTTAATTTTTTTATATTTGTGATCTTTTTAACAATATTGTGAAAATAAGAACAATAGCGATATATGAAATAAGTTTATAGTAAAGTTTTATCGAAACATCTTTATATATAGCTTAATTTATATATATTTGCCTCATTTTAAACTTTGGTAACAATTATTGCTAAAGATATATGTCAGAAACGGTTAATTTAAAAAAGGGACTTGATATCAAGCTTTTAGGCGTGGCAGAGCAAACTCTGTCGACACCTGACATAAGCAAGTACGCGGTTAAACCCAATGATTTTAAAGTTGGTTTTGCCAAGCTGTATGTAAACGAGGGTGATGAAGTAAAAGCCGGTACGCCGGTTTTTTACGACAAATATCGTGATCATATTCCCCATACATCGCCCGTAAGCGGAAAAGTGGTGGAAATAATCCGTGGCCCCAAGCGAGTACTTGAAGAAATCAGGATCGAAGCAGATAACAAGGATGAATATGTTGATTTCGGAAAGGCCGATCCTAACGATCTAAGCCGCGATGAAATCACAGAAAAGCTTTTAAAAAGCGGAATTTGGCCGGCTTTACGTCAGCGTCCGTATAGCGTTATTGCCGAGCCAGGCGATAAGCCGAAAGCCATTCATATTTCGGCTTTTGACACCAATCCACTGGGCCCCGATCTTGATTTTATTGTTCACGGTAAGGGTAAGCTTTTCCAAGCAGGCCTCGACGTATTGGCCAAACTCACCGATGGAAAGGTCCATCTGAACGTACATGCTACAAATACCACATCAAAGGTGTTTTTAAACTCCAAAAAAGTTCAGATCAACTCCTTTAGTGGTTCACACCCCACCGGAAATGTCGGCATTCAGGTACATCATGTTGATCCAATAAATAAAGGTGATATCGTTTGGTACATTCATCCACAGGATGTTTTAACCATAGGGCATCTCTTTACCGAAGGAAAATATGATGCTACAAAAATTGTGGCACTCACCGGTTCGGAAGTTAAAAAACCGCATTATTACAAGATAAAACAATGGGCTAGCATAGAGCCCCTATTAACCGGGAATTTGATCAATGAACATGTACGGGTCATTAGCGGCAATGCACTCACCGGTAATAAAATCAGGCCCGACGGCTACCTGGGTTATTATGATAATCAAATAACGGTAATTCCGGAGGGTGATCAATACGAATTTTTCGGTTGGGCGGCTCCTGGTTTTAACAAATTTAGTGTATCGCGCACGTTTTTCTCTTGGTTACAGCCCAATAAAAGATACCGCCTCAACACCAATTTGCACGGTGGTGAGCGTGCTTTTGTCATAACCGGCCTTTACGAAAAGGTCTTACCCATGGATATACTGCCTATGCAATTGATCAAAGCCATAATGGTGGAGGATATTGACCTGATGGAGAACCTGGGTATTTACGAAGTGGATGAGGAAGATTTCGCATTGTGCGAATTTGTAGATCCCTCAAAAACACCCATACAATCCATTGTTCGTAATGGGTTGGATTTAATGCGGAAAGAAATGAGCTAAATGAACTGATTGTTTTAATATTAAACTGAAAACCAGATAATGAAAGCACTGAGAAATTATCTCGATAAGATTAAGCCTCAGTTTGAAAAAGGCGGGAAGTTTGAGAAACTACACTCTACCTTCGAAGCCTTTGAAACTTTTTTGTTTGTTCCGAATACCACCACCAGTCAGGGAAGTCATATAAGGGATGCCATGGATATGAAGCGCACTATGATCATGGTGGTCATTGCCCTGATACCTACCTTATTATTTGGTATCTGGAATGTGGGTTACCAACATTTTCTTGCTATTGGTGAAGATGTTGGTTTTTGGCAAATGGTGGGCTACGGAGCTATAAAAGTCTTACCAATAGTGATCGTATCATACGTAACCGGTTTGGCCATCGAATTTGGTTTTGCCCAGTCACGTGGTCATGAGGTTAACGAAGGTTTTCTTGTTTCGGGAATGCTGATCCCGTTGATCTTGCCACCCGATATCCCGCTATGGATGGTAGCTGTAGCTACGGCATTTGCGGTTATCATCGGGAAGGAAGTCTTCGGTGGAACCGGCATGAACATCCTTAACCCAGCCTTAACGGCACGGGCCTTCTTGTTTTTCGCCTACCCACAGGATATCTCAGGTGACAAGGTATGGATCGCCGATAAACCGGATACCTTCTCCGGTGCGACCCCGCTGGCAAACGCAGCGCTGGGTAATACCGATGCCTTACCGAGTTTCAGCGATACCTTTTTCGGATTTATTCCGGGCTCTATCGGTGAAACCTCCACCTTCCTGGTGCTTATAGGAGCTATTATCCTGTTAGCAACAGGGATTGGAAGCGCCCGTATATTGCTAAGTGTTTTTGTGGGCGGGTTGGTTATGTCGCTCATTTTTAATTTGTGGGGCGCAAATGAATACATGATGATACAACCGCATATGCAGATAGCCATGGGCGGGTTTGCCTTTGGCGCAGTATATATGGCTACCGATCCGGTAACGGCATCGCAAACCCACCGCGGAAAGTATATTTATGGATTCCTGGTGGGCTTGTTGGCCATCTTGTTCAGGGTGTTCAATCCCGCCTATCCCGAGGGGATGATGCTGGCCATACTGCTAATGAACGTATTTGCCCCACTCATCGATCATTATGTGGTTGAAGGAAATATCAAACGCCGGTTGGCACGATTAGAAAAAGCTAAAGCCTAATTAACCGATCAAAATAAACGAATAATGTACAGCAACGCATACATATTCCGATTTGCAGCAATAATGGTCATCACCGTGGCGGCTGTTTTGGCTACCGTCGCTACTGTGTTGAAGCCATTCCAGGAAAAGAATAAGAAAATCGAGAAGATACAGGAGATCCTTGCAGCCGCGGAAATCAAATCGACCAAAGCTGATGCTATTCAAACCTATGAAAAGCACCTGGTAAAAGAGCTCATGGTTAACTTCGATGGTGATGTGGTTAGCGAATACCAAGATGGGGAGATCCTTAAGGGCGATAAGCGGGCTTTTAATGTTAATATGAAGACCCTAAAGAACCGCTTAAAGGAATATAAAGCGGGTAAAACTGAACAATCACCGCATTTGCCCGTGTTTATTCTCGATAAACAGAACGAGCAACTATACGTAATCCCTATTCGCGGTAAAGGCCTTTGGGGACCGGTATGGGGTAATATAGCCTTGCAAAGCGACCTCAAAACCATTAAGGGTGCCACATTTGACCATAAAGGCGAAACCCCGGGGCTGGGCGCTGAAATCAATACCGATTGGTTTGAGGATCAATTCAAGGGAAAAAAGATCTTTGAAGACGGAAAATTTACATCAATCAGGGTAGTAAAAGGAGGTATTGAAAACAGCCCGGTTGATGCCATACATGGAGTCGATGGCATTTCGGGCGGCACCATTACCAGTAATGGCGTTGATCAAATGCTGGAAACCGGCTTAAAAAATTATCTACCCTTTTTTAATCAAGTAAATCCAAAATTACAGCAGTAAGCTATGAGTGATAAAAAAGAAAGAGAACCCTTGTTCTCGGTAAAAAACCGGAAACTATTAAGCACACCGCTTAACAAGGAAAACCCGATCACCGTGCAAGTATTGGGTATCTGTTCGGCACTCGCCATCACGGTTAAGCTGGAGCCTTCTGTTGTTATGGCCCTTTCGGTTGTAGCTGTTATGGGAGTTTCCAACGTGGTGATATCTGTATTGCGCAAAGCCATACCCCCACGTATCCGTATCATCGTGCAGCTCACGGTAATTGCTTCATTGGTTGTACTGGTCGATGAAGTGCTTTCGGCCTTCATGTATGATGTAAGCAAACAGCTTTCGGTGTTTGTGGGCTTGATCATTACCAATTGTATCATCATGGGGCGTTTGGAGGCCTTTGCCAGCAGTAATAAAGCCTGGCCGTCATTTCTCGACGGTATTGGCAATGCTGCCGGATACGGTTGGATCCTGATTGTGGTTGGATTTTTCAGAGAACTTCTCGGTTCGGGAGAAGTTTGGGGCTATCCTGTGATGGAATGGATCGGCCTATACGACATTGGTTATAAGGATAATGGTTTGATGATCCTTCCTCCAATGGCCCTGATTATTGTGGGTGTGATCATTTGGATACAACGGGCAAAAAATCGCGATCTGATCGAAGAGAATCAATAATTAACCTTAAAAGCTGGGAAAAATGCAAGAGCTTATTAACATATTCATTAAATCCATCTTTATAGAGAACATGATCTTTGCCTATTTCTTAGGCATGTGTTCATATCTTGCCGTAAGCAAAACGGTAAAAACCTCGGTAGGACTTGGTTTTGCCGTTATCTTTGTACTCGGCATCACCGTACCGGTTGATTTTCTCATTAACAAATACCTTTTAGCCGATGGGGCGCTCGCATGGATTGGCCCGCAGTTTGCCAATGTCGACCTGAGCTTCCTTAGCTTTATCATATTTATTGCTGTCATTGCTTCGATGGTGCAGCTCGTAGAGATGGTGATCGAAAAATTCTCCCCTACCCTTTACAGCTCCCTGGGTATCTTCCTGCCGCTTATTGCCGTTAACTGCTCCATTTTGGGAGGTTCACTCTTTATGCAGGAACGTGAATACGAAGGGATTGCCGAAGCCACAGTGTTCGGGCTGGGATCAGGCGTTGGATGGTTCCTGGCCATTGTTGCCATTGCAGCTATCCGGGAGAAAATTCGTTACTCCAATGTGCCCAAACCCCTTCAGGGACTAGGTATCACATTTATCATCACAGGCTTGATGGGTATTGCATTTATGAGTTTTATGGGAATTGATTTATAAAAAACTAATATAAAGCTGAAGAAACATGATAATACTGGCATCTGATATTGTTCCGTTTATAATAGGCAGTATCGCCGTTTTCCTGGTAATTATCCTGCTGCTGGTGGGCGTTCTAATATTTGCACGGAAAAAACTAACCCCCCAGGGCAAAGTTACCATCACCATTAACGATGAAGATGAACTGGAAGTGGATCCGGGTAGTACATTGCTCTCCACACTGGCTGAAAAGGAAATTTACCTGCCCTCGGCATGCGGCGGAGGCGGAACCTGCGCCCAGTGTAAGTGCCAGGTGTTCGAAGGAGCCGGCGACATCCTTCCCACCGAAAAAGGTTATTTCACCCGTAAGGAACAGCAAAATAACTGGCGTCTCGGTTGCCAGGTGAAGGTAAGGAATGATTTGAAGATTGGCGTTCCCAAAGAAATATTCGGTATTAAAAAATGGGAATGCGAAGTGGTATCCAACCAAAATGTGGCCACCTTTATCAAGGAATTTGTGGTTAAGCTCCCCGAAGGCGAACAGCTCGATTTTCGTTCAGGCGGTTATATCCAGATCGACATACCGGCTTGTGAAGTCGATTTTAAAGATATTGAAGTGGAGGATGAATACCGTGAAGACTGGGATAAACTGGGCATTTTTAACCTACAAATGCGTAATCCCGAGCCTATCTTCCGGGCTTATTCCATGGCCAACCACCCGGCAGAAGGAAACATTATCAAGTTGAATGTACGTATTGCCACACCACCCTGGGACAGGGCTAAAGGCAAATTCATGAACGTGAATCCGGGTATTGCCTCATCCTACATATTTTCGCGCAAACCCGGGGACAAGGTCACCATCTCAGGACCTTACGGTGATTTCTTTATCAAGCCTACCGATAAGGAAATGGTATACATTGGCGGTGGTGCCGGTATGGCGCCCCTGCGATCGCACATTTTCCACCTGTTCCATACCGAACAAACCAATCGCAAAGTATCCTACTGGTATGGCGCCCGCTCTAAGCGCGAGATCTTTTATGAAGAAGATTTCAGGGAGATTGAAGAAAAGTTCCCCAACTTCCAGTTTAACATTGCCCTTTCGGAACCCTTACCGGAAGATAACTGGGATGGCTACACCGGCTTTATCCATACGGTTGTGCTGGAAAATTACCTGGCCCAGCACCCCGAGCCGGATGAGATCGAGTTTTACCTTTGCGGTCCGCCCATGATGAACGACGCCGTTTTCAAGATGCTCGACGATCTTGGAGTACCGCCGGAGAATATCGCTTTCGACGACTTTGGAGGGTAGTGCAGAAAACGCGGAGACTTTCTCACAAAGCTTGAGTAAAAATTGGTTAATGCTTAAATGAATTGAAGCAGTTGGTAATTGGTGAATTGGTTAATTGGTTAATTCGTTAATTGCCTGCCTGCCGGAGGCAGGGTTAATTTGTTAATTTGTTAATTGGTAGATTAGTGTGGTTTGCCAATCATCCATTCATCCATTCATCCATTCATCCATTCATCCATTCATCCATTCATCCATTCATCCATTCATTCAATCATCCAATCATCCAATCATCCAAACATCCAATCATCCAATCTTTCATTCACTATTAACCGGCATATTCAAACATACATTTAACCCCGTTGCCTACCTGTTTCGGGGTTTTATTCTTTCAAGGGATCCTGCCGTCTGGATTTTTTCTCAGCTTGTTTTTTCTTTTCCTCAAGTCGTTTTTCCTTAGCAGCTTTGGAAGGTTTGGTAGGTTTGCGCTTTTTGGGTTTTTGCAAGGCTTTTTCCAAAGTCGAATAGAATTTTTCCAGGGCTTCTTCCTTGTTCTTGGC
>JAIPAP010000030.1 GCA_021740045.1 Bacteroidales bacterium | reverse complement strand
CGCTGAGCGCCGCACTCCCCCAGCCCCCCTTCCCAGAACCATAACAACTTGTCATTCCGAGCTTTATGCCGATGATAATCGGCATGAAGCGAGGAATCTCCTTGCTAAATGCATTTTTCCCGGACAACAGTGATTTAAAATATCCAACCTGCCTACGGTGATAATCCAATGCACTAAAACAAATTAAAAACTCATAAAAATCCCATCCCCACTGGAATCTAATGGATTTAACAAAAAAATATCGCCTTAAATTCCATATTTTCATTAATTATTATTACCTTTAGGGCTTGTATTAGCGAATTAAAGTAGCCAAATTCAATATTAAAACCATTTGCCATGAGAACAACAGCATTACTTTTCGCACTGGTCATGTGGGGAACCTCCATGCTTTTTGGACAGGTCAACACAGAAACCAACCATCAACAAAAATCACAAAAACAGGAACTTCCTGAATTGTTATCCCCGAATGGAGACCCGATACAAGAAGCAGGCTTCAACAAGGAAAACCTTAAGCTGTATTGGGAACCCACGCAAGGCAATCGCAATGACCATTTTTATGAAGGTTATTGCAATTGTGCCTGCACCATGTGGGGTATATTCATTTCCGGGGCAACTATTAACGGTAACGACTTGGTAGCCGATGATGAGATTGGTGTTTTTGACGGTGATGTATTGGTGGGAGAATTTGATCTAACCCAGGTTTGCACCCCCGAGAATCAATTTGAAAACGACCTCTGGGCATTGACGGTAAAATGCAACGGAGAACCCGGTTACTCCGAGGGTAACCCGGTAAGCTTCAGGGCTTGGGACGACAGTGAAGCCACGGAGTATGTCGAATTTCAAGCAACCTACTACAATCCATACGGCGATGCCTGGGATGATCCCTTCTTTCCACCTGGCGATGGTCAATATAGCATAGTGAGCCTGGCATTCACCTCCGGCAATCCTACCGGAACCTTAGCCGGAACCGTAAAGAACATCGAAAACAATGAACCCATCGAAGGGGTCATCGTGGATATTGGATATGCAAACCTGACCGACACTACCGACGCTGCTGGTAGCTTTGAGATCGATAGCATCCCCCCGGGAATTTATTCGGTGAGTTTATCTCATCCTTTTTTCATTTCTCCCCCACCCTCTTCTATAGAAATTATTGCCGGACAAACAACGATTATGGATGCATTCATGGAACCCAAATCCCCTGAATTGCTGGAAGCCATTCCAGGCCCGGAGCAGGTAACCCTGAACTGGCAGCCGGTAAATGCAGGCATCGAAAACTATTATCAATTCGAATATGGCGGCAATTATAACTATTGGACTATCTATTTTGAAGAAGCTACAATGAATGGTGCCGACATGGTTGCCGGGGATCAAATCGGGATATTCGACGAAGATCTATTAGTGGGAACCCTCACACTAACCCAGGTGTGCACCCCGGAAAATGCCTTCGACAACGAATTAATGGCTTATGGGGCCTTGGATCCTCCCCAGGGCATAGGAGGATATACGCCCGGAAATCCGGTTTTTTTCAGGGCTTATGATAAAAGCCTGGGGATTGAAGCCGATGAATTTGAAATTTCCTTTAGCGATCCCTATGGTGATGCCTGGACGGAAGCTTTATTCCCTGAGGGCGACGGTCAATACAGCCTGGTCTCCCTTGAATTTACAAAAGATTATACCCCGACCTTTAATGTATATTATGAAGACGGAACCTTGATAGAAGGCCCGGTTGAAGGGACAAGCTACACCGACACTGGCCTTGATCCGGGAACAGCGTATTGTTACTATGTAACCCAAATCCTTGAAAACGGCATGGAATCCGGTTCTTCCAATATCGAGTGTGCCACGGTATTACCGCCGACGTATGGCGTTGTTGAAGGCACTGTTACCAATGAAGAAACTTCCGGGCCGGTTGAAGGGGCAACCGTGGAAATACTGGAGGAAGATTTTATCACCACCACCGATTCCAGCGGGCACTATATGATCGACAGCCTCGAAACCGGCATTTATCAAATCGAAGCCTCCTATCATGGATTTGTATCATCAACGCAAGACATGGGCATCAATGTGGGCGATACCACTGTTGTCGATTTTGCTTTAGCCGTAAAGTCTCCTTCCTTACTTGAAGCCGTTCCCGGCACAGAGGAAATCACACTGACCTGGCAAGCCATTGGTGCCGGTGATTTGGATCATTGGGAATTTGAATATGGTAATGGAGGTTATGAATCCTGGTCGATATTTATTGCCCATGCATCGATTAATGGGGAGGATATGGTTGAAGGCGATGAACTTGGGGTGTTCGACGGCGATCTGCTTGTGGGAGCCTTTGATCTGACACAGGTCTGCACACCCGAAAATCAGTTTGAAAATACACTTTTGGCTGTAGATATGATAGGACCCGGAGAACCGGGTTATACACCCGGCAATCAGGCAACGTTTAAAGCCTGGGATCAAAGCAACGGCATTGAAGTGGCCGAATATGAGATCAACTTCCTCGATCCCTATGGTGATGCCTGGACCGAACCCATCTTCCCCGAAGATGACGGCGAATACAGCCTGGTAACTATGGAGTACATAGCGGATTATATTCCCAGCTTCAATATTTATTATGAAGACGGAACACTGGTGGAAGAAGCTGTTGAAGGCAGTACCTATACCGATACTCAGTTGACACCAGGAACCGAATACTGCTATTATGTAAAGCAAAATCTCGGGAACGGGATGATATCCAATCCCTCAGGTGTTGCATGTGCTACACCCCTGCCCCAGCAACCAGGAATAATTGTCGGCACAGTTACCGATTCCGTCACTTCCGAGCCTATTGCCGGTGCGCTTGTGGGTATCGTCGGAGCAGCATTTGCTGTATCAACGGATGAAAACGGTGAATATATTATAGATTTTGCTCCCCCCGGTATTTGGGATTTTTGGTGTGAAGCTGACGGTTATGATCCCGGCTTAGTACCCGAAGTCGAGGTAGAGGCAGGAGACACGATCACAGTTAATTTCACCCTTGAGCCGGAATACATGGCGCCTACGCTTTTTCCAATAGAACCCGGGGTGGGTGTGTTTAACCTTAGCTGGGAACCCATTGGAGGAGGCCGCACAGGCTACTGGTATGTGCATCCCAACGGGGCACCACCATCCTACACGATTTTTATTGCCGGTGCAACCATTAATGAAGAAGATATGGTGATAGGCGATGAACTGGGTTGTTTTGATGATGATGTGCTGGTGGGATATTTTTGCCTTGATCAGGTTTGCACCCATGAAAACCAAATGGAAAATGACCTGGTCGCCTGGACTGAACTGACCACCGGTCCCGGCTACACACCCGGCCATGAGGTGATCTTTAAGGGCTTTGATGACAGCGAATATACGGTTTATGAAGGTGTGAATGTGACCTATCTCGATCCATACGGAGATGCCTGGACCGAACCTTATTTCCCGGAGGGCGACGGCACATACAGTATAGTGGAGCTTGACTTTACTGATCTTTCTTACGAACCGTCTTTCAATATTTATAAGATGGATGAAGGCCTGATAGCCGAAAATGTGTATGGAACCACTTATACCGATAGTATTGAATATCCGTATGGAGAGCACTGCTATTATATTACCCAACTATTGGAAAACGGCACCGAATCCGATTCGTCCAATATTGAGTGTGCCGTTCTTCCTCCACCTTTTGGAACATTGATGGGCACAGTTACCGATGCCATAACCAATGAACCACTCGAAGGCGTGCAGGTTACGATCGATAGTCTGCAAATGACTGCCATTACCGGGGAGGATGGTAGTTATATGATAGAGGATGTTCCCATCGGAACCTACGCTGTAACTGCGGTAGGCAGTTATTCGTATGAGATACAAACCCAAACGGGTGTGGAGATATTACCGGGTGAAACTACTGTTTTGGATTTTGCACTTGAGCCGATTAATCCTGCTCCAACGCTTTTATCGGCAACACCCGGTCCCGGTTCAGTTGCGTTAACCTGGCAACCCATTGGCGGTAAACGAGTAGGTTATTGGGAAGTATATGGACAGGGCGGCGATCCGGTATGGACAATTTACATCTACGAAGCCCTTATCAATGAAGAGGATATGATACCGGGTGATGAAGTTGGTGTGTTTGATGGCAACCTTTTGGTAGGCGGCTTCACACTGGATCAAATATGCACCCCCGAAAATCAATTTGAAAATGATCTTCTTGCCTGGAGCACCTTGATAAATGGAGATGGTTACACACCCGGCAATCCGGTAATATTTAAAGCTTACCAGGAAGAAACAGGGAGTATATACAACAGCATTGGAGTCAATTATGCTGATCCATATGGCGACGCCTGGACACAGCCTGTTTTTCCGGAAGGTGATGGGCAGTATAGCTTGGTAGGTCTTTCGTTTGGTGGTGACCCTTATGAACCTACTTTCAACGTGTATTATGCAGATGGAACCCTGGTGGCTGAAAATTTACAAGGAACCATGTATACCGATACCGGCCTGGAAGGAGGCCAGGAATACTGCTATTACATCAGGCAAATGATGGAGAATGGCACGCTATCCGACTCCTCCAACATTGAATGTGCCACGCCCACAGAAATTGTTGCCCCTGAACTTACGCACATCGAACGTGAAGTACAGGCCTTGACCTTGGTTTGGGAACCTTACCTGGAAAATTCACGCATCAATCATTTTGATTTTGTGGGTGGTACCGGTGGCCCCATATGGACTATTTTCCTGGCCCATGCAAGCATCGATGATGCTGATATGGTGGCCGGTGATGAGGTGGCTGTTTTCGATGGTGACTTAATGGTGGGCGCCTTTACATTAACCCAGGTGTGCACACCGGAAAATCAATACGAAAACGACATGCCCGCTTTTAGTGAACTCACCACCGGCGACGGCTACACACCGGGCAATGCAGCTTCATTCAAAGGCTGGGATGAAAGTGAAATGATGGAAGTAAGCCAATTCAATCTCAACTTCCTCGATCCCAATGGCGATGCCTGGGTGGAACCGGTTTTCCCGCCGTCAGACGGGCCGTATAGCATCATTGAACTGGAATTCAGCGCAAGCCAGTATGACCCCACGTACAATGTTTTTTATGCCGACGGGACCCAAATTGCTGAAGGAATAGAAGCCATTTCCTACACCGATGAAAACCTGGAAGGCGGCGAGGAGTATTGTTATTATGTTACCCAGATATTTGAGAGCGGGGAAGAATCCGAGCCTTCCAATGTCCTATGCGAAATTCCCTATGGCAACCAAACCATTCCACTGGAAGACAACTACAGCTTTGTTTCCTCCTACATTGTTCCTTTCAATCCCGACCTTATGGACCTGCTGCCGGATGTGCTGGATAACCTGGATATGGTAAGATCGCAAAGCGGCAACACCTTGCAAAAGATCGGGCCCAATTGGGTGAACAACATCGGTGACTGGGTGTCCACCCAAGGGTACCTTTTCCATATGGATGCCCCGGATACGCTGATTATGGAGGGTGAAGTGATAGCTCCCACAACGCCTATCAACCTGGAGTATGGTTACAGCTTTGCCGGTTATCTTCCGAAAACCGGCATGAATGCCATGAATGCCTTTGAAACCATTATCGGCGACAGCCTGGAACTGATCCGCAATGACAACGGGAACTCCATTCAAAAAGTGGGACCCAACTGGATCAACAATATTGGCGATGCCCTGCCGGGTGAAGGCTACCTGGTGCGCATGATCGGTAGCGGAGAACTGGTCTATCCCGGAAACACTAAAGGTTACCAACCCGGCAAATCTCTGCCATCAGCTAACTCCATCGGCAACCCGGCCGATCCGGTGTATTCCATTTACATTGACCCGGGCAAGGGTATTGAAGCCGGTGATAGAATCCTGGCCTTAGAGGGAGACAAAGTGGTTGGCTCTGTTGAGATCACATCAGGCAACTGGGAAACCAACGAGTTACCGGCTTTCAGCACCCTGATTGATGGAAAGGGTTATCAACCTGGCCACCCCATCAAGCTTGCTATGGAGCGCAACGGAAAGCTTATTGAGCTAAACCACCGTTTAAAAACCATACATAATGCTTACACCGGCAATACTTACCCTGAAGGAGACGGCATATACAGCATTGCGAAGGTTAGTATGAGCATAACGGGACAGGAAGAAAAGGATCACCAGGTCAACATCTTCCCAAATCCTGCAAGTGATAAGGTTTACATCAGTTCATCGAAATCCATGAATAGCGTAAAACTATATCATGCCAGCGGCAAGGCCCTTATCTTCGAAGATGGGCTTAATACACAGAGGTATGAATTGGATGTTTCCCTTTTCAATCCCGGTACTTATATCCTGGAAATTGAAAATGGCGGCTCACGCATTAGAGCAAAGCTAGTGGTGCAATAGGCTGGCAAGAGGATTTACGATAAAAAGGAGTATAGAATGCAGACATACCATTAGCTGCTTCTATGCTCCTTATTTTATTGTTCCTAAATCTTTTATAGAAATATTGAGCTGTTCAATCTTATACTTCAGTTTCTGCGCTTGATCAGAACAAGGAATATCGGTGGTTTATTGATTGTGTATTTTTGTTGAACATTTGTTGACCAATCTCAACAATTTAAAATAATTCCAAATAGTAACATTAGACACCCGGTTTTCTACCCAATTTATCAAATCATTGAAATTCATTCTCTATTATTTAGAAAGTATCTTCATAACTCCCGTTGGCAAACCTGGTCGGTATTTATTTTTCACTACTCATCATGAAGCAAGATGATTGATTCCATAAATTAAAATTATGGGGTTAATTGGTTAGTAAGAAAATAGATTGTAGAAACTAAAAATGATTAGGCTTATGAAACGTACAAAATTACAATTAACGAAAATTATAGCATTGCTTGCAATATTTTTAAGTTTTGCAGCCAATGTTAAGGGCGATACTTTTGTAGCTGTTGTTTCCGGTAACTGGACTAGTTCAGCTACCTGGGGTGGCACAGCTCCACCAACGACAGTAACTACCGATACCGTGGTTATCCCGAGTGATATTATGGTTACTATGGACACTGATGTAGAATTCAACGGGACATTTACCTTGTTGGATGTAAACGGATCGCTGGAAGGCTCAGCGAACAGCTTGGTTATGACCAAAGGAACCCTGGGTGGTAGCGGAAACATTGATGTTAAAGCCATCACCTATGGTGAAACAGCCATTACGCTGTTTACCGGTGAACTGGTATGTGGAAATTACATCAACTCTAAAGTTGACCTATTGGTTAAATCCACTATTGAGGTTAAGGACACCCTTTACCTGATGGCCGGTAATCTTATAATGGATACAGGCGGTTCACTTGAGCTACAAAGCGAGAGCACAGTTAAAGTCGAAGCGGGTGACTTCTCCCTCGAAGGAGGAGCATTTATCGGTGCAAATGCTTATTCAGTAATTGTGGTAGGAGAAGATTCCGATCTGGGCGTTGTTGTTTCCGGTTCGGGACTTACCGACCTTAAGGTGATGTTAAATTCATCATCTGCTGAAGCTAAACTTCAATCCGATGCAATGGTGAACGGAACCCTTACACTGGAACAGGGTAAGCTTTCGTTGAATGGCTATGACCTGATGATCAGTGGAGATATTGCAGCCAGTGGTAGCGGTACCATTAAAGGTGATGATGAATCAGGTATTAAGGTCATGACTGCTGCAACGGTAAGTGGCGAGCTACGATTCGAATCCGGTTCGGAAGAAGTGGATACCCTGGAAGTGGATATTGATAATGAAGGACATGTTAAACTGGACTCAGACGTTAGCGTTAAAGCATACCTTAATCTTCAAAACGGTTCATGCATGCTGGATGGTAACCACCTGATGATTGAAGGTGATATTGCTGCTGATGTAAACGGTTCCATTGAATCGGATGAAGATGCCGATATTACGGTTAATACGGGTTCAAGTGTTTCGGGCGAACTCAAGTTTAAGTCGGATGCCGAAACTGTGAATAACCTAACTGTAAACATTGGTAATGAGGGGCATGTAGAACTTGGCTCCGAAGTAGAAGTTATGGGTAACCTTACCCTCGAGAACGGTTCATTGACCCTGAACAGCAATCACCTGATGATCAAAGGTGATATTGCCGCTGATGTAAACGGCTCCATTGAATCGGATGAAGATGCCGATATTACGGTAAATACCGATTCATCTGTATCAGGTGAACTTACCTTTAATTCGGATGGTAACACCTTTGATGAACTTACCATCGATATAGGTGGCGATGGTTATGTGAAGCTTGGCTCCGAAGCTTATGTTTCATCTGAATTGATGCTCGATGAAGGTAAGCTAAGCATCCAAAGTAACGATCTGCACATTATGGCCAATGCCAGCATAAGTGGTCAAAGCGAAAACAACTTTGTAATGACCTCTGGCGAAGGAAGCTTGATGATGAATGTTGATGCAGGAGGTTCTGCAGTAATATATCCGGTAGGTACCGATCTGTCATATTGCCCTGTAACGCTTGCACAAGCAAGTGGAGCGGCAAGCGGTAAGTTCGGTGTAAGCGCTGAGAATAATGTGTATGCCAACGGCTATGGTGGAGGCGATATAAGCGAAACCGAAGCTGTTGTAGACCACACCTATTACATTACCTCCGAATTGTCATCGAATATTGAGCTTGACGCACAGCTTGAATGGATGAGCCAGGCAGAAGTTAACGGATTCGACCGTACTGAATGCTACATTTCACACTATATGAACGGTACATGGAATGTGGCTGCTTCTGGTGCGGCTCAGTCAACCACAAGAGGCACCTTTGCATTGACTGCTGAATCACTCACTTCGTTGAGTCCATTTAGCGTGCATAGTAGCCAATCCCTTGGTTTAAGCGATGATCCTGTAGCGGATGGTAGCTTTAAGCTTTACCCCAACCCGGTTAAAGGAAACCGCCTGAACCTTGAGCTTAATGATGAAGTGAATTCAGCTAATGTCGAAATCTATAACACCAAAGGTGAATTGCTCATATCAGAGGAATACGCCGATGAGCGTACCAATCGTATAGACGTAAGCAATCTCAAGCCAGGCGTTTACTTCATTAAAGTGTTTAATGAAGAGATCGATCATCGAAAAAAGTTCATTAAATAAATAATGAGCAACTCCAGGTTTATTCGATGAAAAGCCGGAAGTTCTGCTTCCGGCTTTTTTATGGAATATCTCTTCTTTGAAACTTAAACAGTGTAATTATGAGCATGATTGCTCCAGTTGCCAGTAGCACTCCCCCATCTCTCCAATAATCAGCCTGCCCCAGCATAATCTTTTGCGGCTGGAAATAGTTAAAGATGTTGAATGGCAGGGTGGGTTTCATCACAACCCATAATTCACCAAGGAAGAATAACAGGTAGAAAATGAAGGTGATCATGGCACTGAGGCTGCCTGAAAAGCCACCTCCCCTTGAAACAGAGGCGATAAAAAGGGTGTAACTCATAATCAGGATAAAAAGTAGCCACAGGTTGAAGGCAATGATGAGGATCTTGATGAAAACCTCATTACTTAATTCATGAAAAATTTCAATGGCCGCAATAGATCCGAAAAAGGAAACCAAAATGATGATTCCCAGGATAAAAACCGAAGAAGTCCACAGTTTTAAAACCAGCCTTTTACGTGAAAACGGATGGGAAAGCAGCATTTCGAGAGTGCCGTTTTCAATCTCGCGCGAAATATGCCTTACGGGAATGCTTATGGCAATAATGGCCAGCAACGCCAACACCAACGGATGATTAAATCCAAAAGCCGCTGCGCCGTTAAAGGTAAGCAGGCTGAAAAAGCTTTGATCGAGAAAAGCCCGCATTGGCGGTGGCATTTGTTTCAACACCGAAACCAGGATAGCTTGGGTATCGAAAGTGGTTACCAGGTATAGGATCAGAAACTGAAAAAAAGTGATGAAGATCATCCCAAAAATGGTAAAACCCAGGTTGCTTTTCCAGATCAACTTGTAATACGACATTTTATTGCTGTGTTTTTTCGCGGTAATAATCCATAAACAAATCTTCCAAATCGGGCCGGGTAATGGAAATTTCCGCTACCGGCAATTCCGATAACTTCTTGAGCACAGGGGGCCATTTGCCCGTAACCCTGAACCGGTATGTGTTTTCATTATTATCAATCAAAGTGGCGTTGGGTAGCTCCAATTTCTCCATCGGTTCTTTCAATTGTATTTCGATATTTTGTCCCGCCTTGGCTTTGAGGGTGCTAACATATTCCAATCCAACAATCTCACCTTTGCGGATAATAGCTACCCGTTCGCACAGTTTTTCCACCTCATCAAGGTTATGAGACGAAAAGAAAACGGTGGTGCCGTTTTGCTGTTTCTCCAGCATCAATTCATAAAATACTTCTTTCATCAATGGATCGAGGCCAGTGGTAGGTTCATCAAGAATAAGCAATTCGGGTTGATGCATTAAAGACTGAATAATGCCCAGCTTTTGAAGTGTACCATGTGATAGTTCCTTGATCTTTTTATAAAGATCTTTTTGCGATAGTTCAAACCGGTCGAACAATTCCAAACCCGGATCAAACGAATCATTCCGAAGCTTAGATAATAATCTCAAAAACTCATACCCGGTTAAATGATGATAGGCTGAAAACTCTCCCGGGAGATAACCTATTCTTTTTCTTATCTCAAGGGAATTGGTTTTAATATTTTCACCAAAAATTTTAATAAGTCCCGAAGTTGGTCGCAGCAAGTCGAGCAACAGGCGAATGGTTGTGGTTTTACCGGCGCCATTTGGACCAAGGAAACCAAACAGTTCACCCTTATCTACTTCGAAGGAAATTTCGTTTACCCCGACGGTTTGCCCGTAGAATTTGGTTAAATCCTTTGCCCTGATGATCCTTAGACTGTACAATATTATTCCGGTTTGTAATAGTCAGTAATTTTTGAATGTCAAAAGTAAGATATTTTTATACTTATTTCATTGGCGTCGGGTAAACCAGACTGTTCATAAACACTAAAATACTTCACCCCCCGGTAGCAAAACCCGGGTAAAGTGTCATGCCTCCATCAACATAAAGGGTAACGCCGTTGACATATTCCGATTCATCGGAAACCAGCCATACGGCCGCCCGGGCAATATCGGCAGGCTCCCCTACCCTGTTTTGCGGGATCAATTTCAATAGTTTTTGTTCTGCCTCGGTTGTGGACCAAGCCGATTCATTAATAGGGGTTTTAATGGCGCCGGGGCCAATGCTGTTAATGCGAATCTTTTCAGGCGCCACTTCCTGCGCCATCGATTTCATCAACAGCATAATGCCCCCTTTTGAAGCCGCATAATTGGCATGCCCGGCCCAGGGGATCACATCATGCACCGAACTCATGCAAATGATCTTTCCGGCCGAATTCGAAATATGTTCATCGATCCCCCTACGCTTGAATTCCTTTATAGCTTCACGGGAGCAAAGAAATTGTCCTGTCAGGTTAACGTTGATAACCTTTTGCCATTCCTCCAGGCTCATCTCGTCGATGGCTGCATCTTTTTGTATGCCGGCATTATTCACCAATATATGAACCGTACCATAGGTTTCAATGGTTTTACGAAACATGGCCACGACTTCCTCTTCTTTGCTCACATCAGCTTTATAGGCCATCACTTCGCCTCCAAAATCCCTGATCTCGCTGATCACCTCTTTGGTAGCTTCTTCATTACCGATGTAATTAACGACAACTTTAGCGCCTTCCTTTGCCAGTTGCACTGCCACAGCCTTTCCGATGCCCGAGTTAGCGCCGGTCACTATCGCCGGCTGTCCCTTTAAACGATCATAACATTTTGGTTCCATAAAGCTTCTTTTTGATTTTTTTGTTCGATGGCATTATCCGCCCAGCGCCTTATCGAGGTTATAAGCCGAGCTGATCAAAGCCAGGTGGGTAAAAGCTTGCGGGGTATTGCCCAGGGCTTCGCCACTTATCCCGATTTCCTCCGAATACATCCCCACATGGTTCGAATAGCCGATCATTTGTTCAAAGATCAGGCGGGCTTCCTCTAGCTTTTCCGGATCATATTTTCCGGCCCGGGTTAAAGCTTCAACCAGCCAAAACGTACAAATGTTAAACGTTCCCTCCGGCCCACTCAACCCATCCGACGATTCCATGGTGTTATACCGGTATACCAAACTGTTGGTGACCAATCCACCATCTTTGGGGCGTTTCAGTGTTGCATCCAGGGTTTTCAGCATCAGCGGATCTACCGGTGAGAGGAAGAAAACCAACGGCATCATCAGGTTGGACGCATCCAGGGTTTTGCTGCCATAGTACTGCACAAAAGCTTCTTTTTCCTCATTCCAACCGTTGTTGATGATATCCATATAGATATCATCGCGGGTTACACGCCAGCGATCGAGATTGGCAGGGAAAGAGCGTTTTTCCGCAAGGCGGATGGCACGGTCGAGGGCTACCCAGCACATCATTTTGGAATAAACAAAATGCTGCCGGCCGCTGCGTACTTCCCATATTCCTTCGTCCTTGGTTTTCCAGTTATGCACAACCCATTCTATAGGCTTGGTCAGATTTTTCCAGGTTTCATAGGATATCGGATTACCATGTTTATTGAACAGATAAACCGAATCCATTAATTCACCGTATATATCGAGCTGTAACTGATCATAGGCTTCGTTCCCAATGCGTACCGGTTTCGATCGCATATAGCCCTCCAGATGATCAAGGGTTTCTTCGGTAAGCTCATGCCGGCCATCAATGCCATACATAATTTGCAACACGCCTTCTTTATCCGATTCCATGCAGCGATGCACGATCCAGTCCATAAAACGGGCAGCTTCCCCGGTAAACCCGATTCGCATAAAAGCATAAACTGTAAAAGCTGCATCACGTATCCATGTATAGCGGTAATCCCAATTGCGTTCGCCTCCCACACCTTCGGGCAAGCTACAGGTAGGAGCAGCCACAATAGCGCCGGTAGGTTCAAAAGTGAGCATTTTTAAGATGAGCGCCGAGCGGTTGACCATCTCGCGCCACCGGCCTTTATAATTCGATTTGGCAAGCCAGCTTCGCCAAAAGTTGATAGTATTCCTGAAGCGCCTGTCAGCTTGCTCTTCCGAAAAGCTTATGGCACATGTTTTATCATCGACTTTATGGAGAACAAAAACCGCCGTTTGTTCATCTTCGAGCTCAAATTCGGCTGCTGCCATATTTCCTTCTTTTTTCACCGGAACCGTGCTGGCAAGGCCTAGGTTCAAATCGTTGGAATCGAACACAGCTCCTTTTTCCGAGATCAACACCTCGTGATCATCGCGGGCATAATTGAAGGCCGGGAGGCATTCCATGCGCATTTTCACTTTTCCGTGCACTCCTTTTACCCGGCGTACAATGCGGTAATCATACTCTGTGTTGATATCATCACCCACCGGCATGTAATCCGTTACCTCCACAATACCCTCCGCCATATAATACCGGGTAATCAGTACGTTGGTATCGGGCCAATACGACTGCTTGGTCTTAAAGTTACCCTTTGCCGGTGATAAACTAAAATAGCCACCTTTCTTATCATCAAGGATGGAAGCAAACACACTGGGTGAATCGAAATGCGGAAAGCAAAACCAATCGATTGATCCATTAATTCCAACAAGAGCAACCGACCGCATGTTACCGATCATGGCATAATTTTCAATGGGCTGATACGACATAAGCAATGGATTTTATCATTTTAAAACGGAGTTCCTTCCTGTCGTTGTCTTTTGAGGGCTTTGGCATACCACTCGAACTCATCCAAAAAGCGGTTAGCCGATTTATCGATGAATGATGCCTGTGGATTGCCCTCTTCATCGAAATTATCCTGAACTTTAGGAAATGGTAATAAAGAGGATATACTGGGCATACCCAACTCTGCCAGTAAGGCGCGCAAATGCATAGCCACCCTCACACCCCCAAAACGACCTGCCGAATAAGCAGCTATGGCGCTGGGCTTAAACATATACTCCGATTGAAAATGATCGAGCATATTTTTGAGCGCCGGTGGAACACTATGATTGTATTCCCCGGAAACCAAAAGAATGCCATCGGACTCAAGTAATTTCCGGGCTATTTGCTCCATATTTTGCGGGGCCTGTCCCGGTTCATACTCTTTATACATTTTGTCGAGTAATGGCAGTTGTGCGTCCAGCGCATCAATAAAATGCACTTTATGACCACGCTCTTTCAGTTTGTTTTCCATATAACGTGCAGCTTTAATTCCTTGGCGGGCACTGCGCACTGAGCCGTAAAAAAGAGAAAACGTCAATTCCATTTCTGTTACTTTTTTTAATTTGATTAACATTGCTTGAAATACATCATTGAAACAGTTACCACCGTAAATGGTTTATGTATAAAAGCTTTGAGTTTGTCGGATGGAAGACATAACGGTAATTTCCTTAATCAGATTATGAAATTTTGTTAAATACTTGCAATTATTGATATTTTGTATTAATATTGCAACAATATATTTTTTGTAATTTAATTACAATCTAATATGCACCCAGGTAACTATTACATTCTGATGGCCGATATTGTGGGAAGCCGTAAAAAAGAAGGTTATAATCTCATGCAAGGATTTAAGAACCTTGTTGAGGAAACAACCGTCCAACATAAAAACAGGTTTCTTTCTCCTATGACCATCACCTTAGGTGATGAATTTCAGAGCATAGTTAAATCTTTGCAAGACGGAATAGAAATGATTTTTAAGATTGAGGAATACCGTATCAAGAAAAAACTGAATTTTGAATTGAGATACGTACTGAATTACGGAAAAATAGATACATCCATTAATAAGCAAATTGCTTATGAGATGATGGGTGGAGGCCTTATTGAAACAAGAGAAAACCTTAAAAAACTGAAAAGCCAAAATCAAAACTATTTGGTTTTACTTGATAATGATAAACTTCAATATTATTTAAACGACCTGTTTCTCATTTATCACTCATTTATATCTCATTGGGGTAGGAAGGATTATGAAATTATTTCGGCTTTTATAGAATATAAAGATTACAAGCAGGTTGCCAAACTAGTTGGGAAGGATGCATCAAGCACATGGCGCAAAGAAAAGACCCTGCGAATGAAAGAGTACTTTACCCTTAAAAAGTTAATTCAATCCATAGCCCATGAAAAATTTGATTGATAACCATGTTTTGTTCAATTTTCTTATTGTATTGATTTTCCGGGATAAAATATTTTAAGAACCTTTTTTTAGATTTTATTGATTCGAGCCAAATGTGTACTACTATTCAACCCGCTCGATATTCTGGTCTTCAACAATTAAAAGATATGTTTTGCGGGTATCTACATTATTGATCTTACTGATGACATCAACTTTTACATTGGGTCCCCATTTCGGACCGCTACGGGAGATCCTTTCCAGTTCATATTCAGGATCGTTACTCACTTCATTCGTATAATCGGTTACCCATAAGGAGTCATTATATATCACATATTGCTGTTTCATTTCTATTTCACTGGGTATCGCGGCCGAATCCTGGTTTACCAAGGTATTTATAGAAATCAAAGGTTTACCATCAGGAGGATTGACAGGCATAAAATCGCGCCATAAATAAGCTTTGAGAACGTACGAATGGTTTCCGATAACCACCTTATCCTTAGATTCTTCACGTAAATCACTGATTAGTCCGGGGGCATGTTTTACACCGGTGAGCAATTCTTCATCCAGGTTTAGCGTTGGCTCATCCGAACAGCTTATAATACCTCCGACAACAAGAATGACTATGATATATTGTAGTAAGCTTTTCATATTCACCTCCCTTCCTTTATAATATAATGTTCAAAGGGATAAAAAAGTTGCGTAAAAATATTTGTTTATGATAAGTATTCTTTCATGATAAGCTGTTTGAGAACAATGATCGGTATTCTGTGTTAGTTAGAAAACACTGTTATGGTTAGAAATGACGAGGGAGACTTGGTTTTAATAAAATATGGCGGCAATGCCATGCTTAATGATCAGCTTACGGAACACCTCTTAAAGAAGGTTATACAGCTTTCAGATAAGGGATTCAGGATAGTGCTGGTGCATGGGGGCGGCCCTTTTATAAAGGAAAACCTTGAGCGTGCCGGTATCGATACCGAGTTTGTGGGGGGCCATCGAAAAACCACACCTGAGGCCATGAAATATATTGAAATGGCGCTTAAAGGTGAGGTCAACAGCCGGCTTATCCGTTTGATCAATAAGCTGGGCGGGAAGGCTGTGGGCCTTTCCGGTAAGGATGGAAAAATAGCCCAGGCCATTAAGCGTTACTTTGTAGATGAAACCGGAAAAAAGACCGACATCGGACAGGTGGGCGATGTGGTGGAAGTAGATACTTCATTGATCTTTACCTTACTCGAAAACGGTTATTTACCCGTCATTACCTCGGTAGCCTGGAGCAAGGAAGGAATTGATTATAATGTGAACGCCGATATGTTTGCCGGCTTTTTGGCCGGCAAGCTCAATGCTTCACAGTTTGTTTTATTAACGGATGTGGATGGTTTAATGAAAAACCCGGACGATGAAAAATCATTGATCCAATCCATCACATTGCAGAAACTCGATGATTTAACGGGAACAACCATCAAAGGGGGCATGATCCCCAAAACAGAAGCCTGCAAGGTAGCCCTGGAACTGGGTGCAAAAAGCGCCATCATTACAAACGGTACCAAGCCGGAGCTTTTAACTGAAGTAATTGAAAAGAAACAGTATTCATTTGCAACAAAAATAACTTTATAACCATGAATCCTGATTATCAAAAAATTGACGAAAAGCATTACTTACCCACCTTTAAGCGGTTTCCTTTAACCATTGTAAAAGGAAAAGGCTCCAGGGTGTGGGACAGCAATGGCAAGGAATACATCGATGCTATGGCGGGTATTGCGGTGAACAGCTTGGGTCACAGTCATCCAAAAGTTGTAAAGGCCATAAAAGACCAGGCAGAAAAGTTGATCCATGTGTCGAACTTTTACCTGACCGAACCACAGGCCAAATTATCAGAGAAACTGGCAAAACTATCGGGCCTGCCAAGGGTGTTTTTTGGCAACAGCGGTGCCGAAGCCAATGAAGGGGCCATCAAAATTGCCCGGAAATACGCTCACACCCACAATCGAGGTGGGGAAGTCATATCTTTTGAAGGATGCTTCCACGGACGGACCCTCGCTACCATAGCCACCGGAAAATCATCCATGCAGGAAGGGTTCGAACCCATTCCCACGGGATTTAAGATTTTACCTTTTAATAATATTGAGGCTGTCCGCGAAACAGTTTCCGCTCAAACGGCCGCGATCATCGTGGAGCCTGTTCAGGGCGAAGGAGGTGTTGTGGTAGCCGAAGTGGAGTTCATCAAACAACTGCGGAAATTGTGCAATGAGCATAACATCCTTTTGATCTTTGATGAGATCCAGTGTGGAATCGGACGGACCGGTCATTTTTTTGCCAAGGAAGGTTTTGGTGTTCAGCCCGATATCCTCACCTCTGCCAAAGCGCTGGGTTCCGGAGTTCCCATCAGTGCAATACTGACCAAAGAAAAGGTGGCCCGCATTATGAAACCCGGTGATCATGGAACCACTTTTGGCGGAAATGCTTTGGCTACTGCCGCATCATTGGCAGCTATCGAAGCCATCGAAGAAGAGGGCCTTATTGATCAGGCTAAGGAAAAAGGTGAATGGTTCATCAAAAAAGTCCGCGAAAAAAATCCTGGATCTATTGGAATAAAAGAGATCAGGGGGCTTGGGCTGATGCTTGGCTTTGAGTTCGACATGGAAACCAAGCCTTTGGTGGAGGAAATGATGCATAATGGCATATTGGCCAATGCAACAGCCGAAAACGTATTACGCATCGTACCACCGTTAAACATTTCATACGATGATATGGAGAAGGTTATTGAAATCATGTTTAAATCAGCAAAAAAGATAAAAGAAAATGCATAAAATAGGCATCATAGGTGCAACAGGCTACACCGGTTCCGAGCTGGTACGTTTGCTTCACCATCATCCCGAGGTGGAAATATCGATAATAACCAGTGAAACTTACGAAGGGAAGCGCTTGTCGGACATTCATCCGCAATTCGAGGGAATAGTAGATGTTACGCTTAAATCGGCCAAGCAAATCAAAGAAGTGAATCCTGATTTGGTTTTCCTCGCCTTACCACATGGGGTTTCAATGGATTATGTAAAAGAACTGGCTGGTGAGAGCATTAAGATAGTGGATCTCTCGGGTGATTTTCGGCTCTCCTCCAAGAACGTTTATGAAGCTTGGTACGATAAGCCCCATAGTTACCCAGAAGGTTTTGCTCAGGCTGTATATGGCATACCTGAGCTTTTCAGAAAAACCATCAAAAAGGCCAAATTGGTAGCAAACCCGGGCTGTTTCCCAACAGGGGCCATCGTAGCTGCCGCTCCTTTGGTTAAAGAAAAACTGGTTGATCCGAAGCATCTCATATTCGATTCCAAAACCGGGGTAACCGGCGCCGGGGTAAAAGCCAAGGTGGTTACACATTATTCCAATGTGAATGAGAATTTTAAGGCCTATGGCGTTAAAACACACCGGCATACCATTGAAATTCAGGAAATTTTATCGCAATATGGGGAAACGGAAACCACGGTTCAGTTCACCCCTCACCTGCTGCCGGTTGATCGTGGCATACTGACTTCGGTGTATGCCAGACCCAACAAACAGATCACCCAGGGAGATTTGAACAATTTATATGATCAGCATTATAGCAACGAGCCGTTTATACGGCTTTCAACCACGAATCCGGAGATTAAAAATATCCGCGGCACCAATTACATTGATATTTTTCCGTTATTCGATGAACGTACCGGGAACATTATGGCATTCTCCGCCATCGATAATTTGGTGAGGGGAGCCTCAGGGCAGGCCATTCAGAACATGAACCTGATGCTTGGAATGGATGAAGGATTGGGCTTGGATATCATTCCGTTAAGACCTTAGTTAAAACCAAAAATCAAACAGATGAAAACACAAGTAAACAGCAACAATATTGTCAATAACATCACCGATGTAAAAGGGATTGAATGTTGGGGCGCACACACCGGTATTAAATCCATGCGTCGCGATATGGCCATTATCTATTCCGAAAAGCCCTGCAATGCTTCTGCGGTTTTTACAAAAAACGATCTGGTGGCCGAACCCATTAAGCTATGCAAAAAGCATATTGCCGATAACCGTGCACAAGCCATTGTGATCAATGCCGGCAATGCCAATGCCGGTACCGGACAGCAAGGCTATGACGGCGCTGTAGCCATGGCCGAAACCTTGGCTGAACAGCTCAAGATCGATAAGGAGCTGGTGCTGGTGGCTTCAACCGGCGTGATCGGTGAGCCTTTCCCTACGGAAGATATCGTTGAAGGCATCAAGGAAAACGTGGTAAAACTCTCATCTTCTACAAAAGCCGGCACCTTTGCCGCCAATGCCATCTTAACCACCGACACTTTTGCCAAAGAAGGTCATCTAAGCTTTTACCTGGATGGCGACAAAGTAAGCATGGCCGGCATTGCCAAAGGCTCCGGGATGATCCATCCGAATATGGGTACCATGCTGGCGTTTATCGTTACCGATGTGGCTATTGAGAAGAAGTTGCTGGATAAAACGGTTAAGCGTTGTGTTGATAAGTCATTCAACATGATCACCGTTGATGGCGATACTTCTACCAACGACATGGTGGCAGTGCTGGCCAATGGCATGGCCGAAAATGATGAAATCACTTCGGTGAATGACCCCAACTTTAAAATATTTGAAGCCCACCTTCAGGAATTGATGATCCATTTGGCAAAATTGATCATTTCCGATGGTGAGGGCGCTTCCAAGTTTATCGAATACCAGGTAACCAAAGCCAAATCGGAGAAGGTGGCCCGCAAACTGGTACGAGCCATTTCCGATTCGCTGCTGGTAAAAACCGCCATGTTTGGCCGCGACCCCAATTGGGGACGTATTGTTATGGCAGCCGGAAATGCCGGGGTGAATTTCGATATGTCATCGGTTAACTTATACCTTGGCGACGAAGATTACCTGATTCAAGTATTGGAAAGAGGTACGCCCAAAGAATTTGACCGAAATCACATGAAGAAACTCCTGCGCGAATCACACCTGCGGGTTTTGATGGAAATGAATCAAGGCCGCGCCCAGGCAGTGGGTTGGGGCTCCGACATCACCAATGATTATGTGATGTTTAATTCGGTTTATACCACGTAAATGAGAAAACAAGCCACGATCCGATAATTATCGAATGCACGAATTCAAAACAAATCATTCGTGCATTCGTGGCAAAACATACTTTCCAATTTATAAACGGCTACCTCTTGATAAGCTTGTTCCGGTAAAGTGTTGATCCAGTATTGATCTCCAATAGATAGATCCCTTGCTTTAAAAGTGAGGTGTTCACATATTGAAACCTCTCCTTGTTCAATACGCTACTATAAACTATTTTTCCGGTAAAATCATAAATATAAAGCCTACCATTAACCTCCTTATCATCTTGAAATTCTATTCGTAACCTCTTTTCTACCGGGTTGGGATAGATTTTAAAACTATTTCCGGCGAAATTGGGAGCAGATAAAATAATGCTGATATAGCATTGCTCATAAAAGGGATTATTCCAATACATTGCCTGCTCGAGTTCAAAACAGGTTAAATTGGTGGAATCAGGAACCTCGGATGAAAACAACTGTGGATTTGCAGGAAACAGCGGACCATGAACACTTCCCAGGCCTTCTATCCATACCTCATCCAATTCCAAAGGGGGAAAATCGGGAATTTGAAAATGGAACCTTTTATGGTATTCGCCTTTAATAATAATGCTGTCTACATGTTGAATTTCCAGGTATTGCGCCTGACCTGTTTCGAATTCATAAAATACTGAATCACCTATACTCAAATTGAAATCATAAACGGTATCAATTTGAGCTTCTGCATTCATGAATAAAATTCGCTCATTCCCCTCCCGGATATTTCCAAGATAAGTATGATTTTCCAAAAAAGCAGAATCCGGTGTGGAATATATTTTTAACCACAGTTGATTGTTAATAAGAGTATCTCCCAAATAGCCATATACCAATGTAGAGGTTTCGACAAAATTGGGATTTTGAGGATTGGCATTGGGATAGGTAGCTGCAACGTTCCATTTCGCTTCGGGATTAACAAAGACCGATGTCTGCTGAGCAAAAGCGCTCAACCCAGCCATAATCAATAATAATGTCAATATTTTTTTCATTTTCATCGTTTTTAAGAGATTCATAATCATTTGTACTCTCTTCCACTGAAAGAATCAAATAAGATGGAACTTCAGCTGGTATTGATATTTTGGTTTCTAGGTTTCGATGAAGTTCATAATCTCACCTTTTTTCAAAGGTAAGCATTCTCTTGCTTATTTACAAAGAAGTGAATATGTAGAAGGGCATTTTCAATACCGGATTGAAGATTGAAAAATTGGAATTGGTAAACAATCTCTCAGGCTTTCAGCCTGATTATTGACGGTCTCTACCTAAACCCAGGGCGTCGCCCTGGGCTTTGATCTATCAGGCCTTCGGGCTGTTTTCAAATGCCTTTTATGCTCTAGAGCATTGCCCGTGCTTGATTATTGCAAACTTTTAGCCTGATGAATATTTTGCTCTAAAACTATGATGAATTCCCCAGTAGAATCCCTTCATTATAGAGTTGCATTAATATCCCTGGAAGAACTTCCAAAAAGACCTGATCTTGATTTTACCAGGTTTTAATTTTGTATGAAATTTCATACATGATCACATAATGTTGCCCCAAAAGCCTGAAAGGCTTAAAGAACAAAGCCCAGGGCATCGCCCTGGGTATAATGCAAAGCCATTTCCATCACCCTGAAAGGGTTAGAGACATGACAATCATGTTTACATCAAAAAAACAAATTTCACCATCGCACTTCATAACTCCCTCCTACCCGTATCCACCGGCCGGGCTGAGGGACATTACCATGGTCATAATAAAACTTATCAAATATGTTGGAGGCTTCCACATAGGCCTTCCAATGGGATTCTTGCCAGCTCAGGCGGGCGTCTGCCAGCCAGAATGGTTCATAGGCTGTTTCTTCCCCATAAGAGCCGTCTTTATAGCGGATAAATCCCCCTGCCCGGTCCTGGTAGGTAATACCCCATGAAGCATGCAATTTTCCGATGATTGTATGATTCAGGTTGATGGCCAGTTTGTGCTTTAAATTATCCAGCACATAACGGGAGATAAGATTTTCAGCGGATTTCTCCATATCCACATAAGAATAGGCAACCCGTAAACGATTCACCGGAATGATTTCCATAATCTCTTGTGGGCTGACCTCCCATGAAAAGTCAATGCCGGTAGCATCCACTTCGGTGAGGTTGCGGGGCTTCCATTTTTCTTCCTCGGTTTCCTTTACCCAATCGATAATGTTTTTGCCCTTGCGCTGGAAAACCCCAAGCTGGATTCGCTGCACCCCATCGAGGTATTTTAAACCGGCTTCCAGGGTGTTGGACTCTTCCGGTTTTAGGTGGGGATTGCCAATGTTAGTAGGACCTTCGTAATACAAATCGGTATAGGTGGGCAGGCGCATGGCTTCATTGTAGGAACCGAAGGCATGAAGGCCCCGGAAAATGTTATAATTGGCTTCTAATCCGGGATAGATTCGTGCGTTGCCGGTTTCGGAGTAGCCGGTGGCCATAGCACCGGTAGCAATATGAAAATTGTTCCAATTTAAAGAATACTCCAGGTTAATACTGGTTGTATTACGGTTATCCTCCCTGGTGAATTTGGCTTCTTGGCCGGGGACAGCTTTATGTTCCTGCATTTCCTCACCCAGCACATTGCTGTAGATGTGCTCATTGCGATAGTTTACTCCCAAGGCTAGCTGGCCAAAACCCGGGTTTACAATGCCATTAATGTTAGCTCCCCACACATCGGTAAGATGATGATTATGATTACTGTACCAGGCTGGAGGGTTATTGCGAAACAGCTCAAAACGGTCCTGGTGACGGCGGTAATAGACCACCGGGCGAAGGTCAAAATTCTCAAAGCCCAAATTATACCCCAGGGAAGCAAAAGTAGTATTGGTTGCCTCAAATTGGTTGGGATAGGCAGGCGTATAAAAACTATTGGCGCCAAAGGTTTTATCATTGTATCCGGCTTGCATCTCCAATTCACCTTCCCATGCAGCCACTTTACCGTGGTAGAAAAAATTGGTGTTCTCAAAATCGGTATTGTTCAATTCTTTGTCCTGCAAATAACCATCGGATCGTTTATGGGAAGCTGCTACAAGATGTCTGAAATTACCAGTTTTAATATTGGCCGAAGCCATTCCCTTCATAAAACCATATTCACCGCCAGATAAGGCAACACCAGCCGACTGCTGCTTATCAACATTCGTAATGATATTGATGGCACCATTAAAGGCATTCACCCCAAATATGCGGGATGCAGGCCCTTTTAATACTTCAATGCGATGAACATACTGGAGAACGACAGGGAGGTTGAGGTTGTGGTGGCCGGTTTGTGGATCGCTAATATTGATGCCGTTAAGAAGAACAAGGGTTTGATCAAAGGTTCCGCCTCTCATGGAGATATCGGCCTGAACGCCGTGATTACCCCGCTGGCGGATGTCGAGGTTGAGCACATATTCCAGCAGGCCGTTAACATCCTGTACAGGTGCTTGCTCAATCTCTTCTTTTTCCAATACCGTAACAATCCTTGCCAGTCGGGAAAACAGCACCGGCGATCGCTCCCCGCTGATCACCACTTCATCCATATCGTACTCCTGTGTGATCTGGGCGGTGTCAACCTGGGCTTTGGCCGTTTTTGCTTCAAATACCAGTGAAAAAGCCAACACAGCCGTGGCAATAATAACTTGCTGTCCCATGGTTTTGAAGGCACCGTATTTTCTGCGTGACCAGCGCCGGAAGGCCAGCTTGCCGGATGTTTTAAAATTCTTATAATCAGTCATATTTTGTCATTTTGGTTAAAAATGGCGCAAAGGTATGGAAAGGGGATCAACCTATGCGGTAATAGCCTTATAAACTGCCACAAGTTGCATGGTTGGTTCGTCTTGCATCTTCCAAAGTACTGTAAGGCGCAGGGCCAAGGAGGGAAAGCTAAGGGAACAGAACAAAGGGCATAGATTTAAGAACTTGGGATACGGCAGCTTCTATGCTTTTAGCTCCAGGCTCTATGCCTATCCCTGCTTTTTGGATTATTGCATGCAGTTCATTCAACAACTACCCGCTTATTCGGGCTCACCCGTTCCAATGGGATTATTGGGATCCCCGGACCACTCAAACCAACCACCGTCATACACTGAAATCTTTGGCCAGCCCATCATGTAGGCATTCATAAAAGCTTCGCTGCCACGCCAACCGGTCCCACAATAAAAAGCCAGGTGTTTTTCGGGTGTTAACCCCATTTCGCGCCAGTTGGCTTCAACTTCCTGGTATTCGCGCATGGTATGGTCGGCATTACGGTAGTTTTCCATGTGATAGGCATCACTTCCGCAATTCCCGAAAACCGCACCGGGTATACGGCCTTTCTTTTCGATATAATTATAACCGCTTACCTTACCAATGAACTCATCCCAACTTCTCACGCTAACCAGATCAGCATCTTGTGAAGCCAGCATTTCCTTAGCCTTGGGCGTATCGACAATGATTTCAGGATGGGCAGGAATTTTCATTCCGAAATCATCAACCGGTGCAGGTTTGGTTTCTTCCTGGGTTACCGGGTAACCGGCATCTTCCCATGCACGAAGACCACCGTTGAGGATACGAACATCTTTTACGCCGGCATAAAGCATGATCATGGCACAACGCATAGCTGCCAAATGACCCGCATTCCTTCCCGGATAAGGATCTTCATTTTTAGGAAAGGAAAAACGACCGTACAATACAACCGTTGTATCATGACGAATTCCATGCTTTTCGAGCGTTTCCTTTAATTCTTCAGGCGACCTTCTATTCCAGGTTTCAGTCGATTCAAGCGAATTGGTATCGAGGGGTATGGCACCCGGAATATGACCAACTTCATAATCTTTTATGTAACCGTAGTGGGGATGACATATGACATAATTTTCCCCATTATCGTATTCAGGCGGGTTTTTGCCATCAATAAGTTGCTTTACCCATTGGGGATAGACAAGTTGTGTATAGCGGGAAAGTTTTTCCAGTGGTAATTCAGGATTGCCTGCCCATTCATTCATAAATTGATTAAAAAGCTTAATATTTTTATAGCCCGCAGTATCCATGAAATTCGCCATCCTGAGAGCATCTTCAAGATTATACCCATAAATAACCACGGGTTTATGGGGCATAATTTCCTTGGAATCCAATATATCCGGCAAATCCCAATACTGCGTCCAGGACAGGGGCAGGCTTTTAGCACCTTTAATGTGACCGCTGCGGGTTTCACCATTGAACCTCCATCCATTATAGGCTGCCGTAGACCGGATGTCGATTATGCTTAATTCCGGATTTTGAAGTTGCGCTTTTAGGTCATTGGTAGAAATTAAAGGAAATTTCTCTGTGCTGGTTTCACTCATGCTTGTTTTCTTTTTAAATTATGATTTTCATGTTGCATCCAATCTAACAAGCACAATGGGAAAAAGTTGAAATAGCGACAAAGTCCTTTTATTGGCATGAAGGTTTTAAAATACCTTCAGCTTTGCAAGAAATGGTGTGGTTTACGGGTTGCGCATTTCGGGTTTGATTAAAGAACACGCAACCCGTAGCTCCGGAGTAATATCTTATGTCAATTCATCCGAGTGTTTAAACTCCACCCCTTTTTCCCGGAGTTCCTTTTTGGTTTTGTCAAAACCTTCCTGCCCCTGCACGGCATAGGTTCCATCCTGAACCACAATGGTTTGATAACCCAGGTCTATGGCATCAGTAGCCGTTTCTTTTACACAGAAATCCGCAGCCAAGCCTACGATGAAAACCTTGTCTACTTTTTTACTTTTCAGGTAAGCATCAAGTCCTGTGTCTTTTTTGTGGCCGTTATCAAAAAATCCACTGTACGTATCAATTTCGGGTTCCATACCTTTCCGGAAGATAGCTTCAACCGGTTTGGTATTAAGGTCTTTTGCAATTTGCGCCCCATTGGTTTCTTGTACACAGTGATCGGGCCAAAGGATTTGTTCCAGGCCATAAAGGTCGATTACATCCAAGGGCTTCTTATTGGCATGATTCGATGCAAAACTGCCATGATTTTCCGGATGCCAATCCTGTGTAGCAACAACCAATTCAAACTTGTTAACCAACTTGTTGGCTACCGGAATAACTTTATCACCTTGTTTTACTTCAAGTGCACCTCCCGGTAGAAAATCATATTGAATATCAACTAATAATAATGCAGTCATAACACACCTCCTTTTTATCTTCCTGTTAATTAAAGAAAGAGAATAGGGGAATTGTTTAATTGGAAATAGTTAATCGGTTGATTTGTTAATTGGTTGATTTGTATTAAAACACCGTAATTACCACTAATAAACAAATTAACTAATTGACCAATTAACAATACATCCATTTTTGCAAGTTTTATTTAAGATTTAGCAGTTCATTCATCCAGCCACGGGTCCATGTGCAAATTGGTGCAGGCATAAATATCACTGTTGCGGAATTTCATGATCTGCTCAGCCTGATCTTTCTTCACCTTTGCTTGTTTATTGTCTTTATCCTCTTCCAACACTTCATTCAATATATTGATAGCTTCACCCCACTGGTCGTTTTTGATTAACTCATCGGCCTTGGTGATCTTATTTTTAATGCCTTCTTCTTTTTTTGTCATGATCATTCATCGCTTAATTCTGTTTCTAAAATTACAAACGATTTAACGAAAGGTTTACTATAAAGGCAATAATATATTCTCAACGCTAATTGTCACCTGCAAAAACATTAGTAAAAAATCATCTTAGCGGGTAAGCAGGCACGGATTACAAATCCGCGCGAGCAGGCTGGTTTGCCGGAGTGCTACCAACACCTCAGCTGGAGCGGATTTGCAATCCGCTCCTCTATACAACCTGCAAAAACAGTAGTAAAAAATTCATCTTACTGGGTAACAGGCACGGATTACAAATCCGCGCGAGCCAGCGGGCATGGAGCAAGGTGAGAGGAGAAAAAACTGCCAACAATGTATTTTCTAAAAACCTTTGGGTTTTATAGGTTCTTATCCCAGATTTCCTCACCCCTTTAATTTAGAAGCCCTATAAATTAAAACGTCTCACTACTTCAAACCTTCTTATTTTCAGCTAATTCAAAAGATGCTACAAATCGAATCATTACATATATATAAATCTATATAAGAATTTTTTGATATTTGTGCTGTTAATCGGAAAACAAATAGTGGATTATTTGATTTTATAGAGGAGATGATTAATCAGAAAAAACGGGTTGAAAAGGGCTGGTTCCTTAAAAATCCTAAAAGAAAGAGTTAGTAATGTTTTCATTTGGATTATTTGCATCACATATTCCTTATTTAATCCTGGCAGGTATCTACCTGACCTACATGCTGGTTAATTTCAGCATGAAGCAGGATTTCTTTTCCGATGCAGATCATGAAGAAGAAAACCGAACCATACAGGTAGAAGAAGCTTCCTCTTCAGGAATAGTTCACACCTTTATACTTTCCGGTAACAATTCTGACAACCAAAATGATATAGCTTCAACCGGATTTCTGCCTGGCACGGTAGAGATTCCAATTACAACATATTCCAAATGGAAAAAATGGTTGCGGAAGGATCATTGTATTTTTTCGCCACTTGTTTATGAATTATTCAGCCGTCCTCCACCCTTTGCTTAGGTCATCATTCTTTATTTCAAATTAAGGATTCAATTCCTGGTTATTAAGCATTTATTCTAAATTTAATCACAGTACCATGAAAGCAAAGCGTATTTTGATATTCATTGCAGTGTTTTCTGCAATGCAACTACAGGCACAACAAGTACTTAAGGTGGCTGACAGCACCCAACTGCCCATGATGCAACTCGACGAAGTTGACATCCGTTCCTCAAAGGAAAACACAGGATTACAAGAGCTTTCGGCTTCTGCATCAACCCTGGAAGCCAAGCAAATTCAAAATGAAGAACTATCCTCGGCCACCGAGCTTAGTTCGAGAGTTCCCAATTTATTTATGCCGGATTACGGTTCCAAGCTTACTTCTCCTATTTATATCAGGGGCATAGGATCACGTATAAATTCTCCCTCGGTAGGGCTTTATGTTGATGGAGTTCCCTATTTTGAAAAAGCGGCTTTTAATTTCGAGTTTTTTGATGTGGAGCGCATAGAAGTATTACGGGGTCCCCAGGGAACTTTATATGGCCGTAATACTATGGGAGGTATCATTAATGTTTATACGGAAAAACCCGGTCCGCAGCGAAAGACGGATGTTGCTGTATATACCGGCAATTATAGCCACCTGAAAACCCAAATCGGTCATGATCAACCCCTGGGCGAACACCTAAGCCTTGGCGTAGATGGCCTGTTTGTGAATCATGGCGGTTACTTCGATAATGCCTATACCGGTGAAGCAGTAGATGAAATGGAATCATACAGCGGGCGAGTTCGCCTGGTCTATAATCCCGGAAACCGCTGGGAAGGCGAATACACCATGAATATTGAGATCAGTGAACAGGGAGGGTATCCATATGCTGTTATGGGTGAGGAGCAACAAACTTCCAACCCTGTAAATTATGACCGGTATAGCTCCTACAATCGCGATATGATCTCCAATAATTTCAAACTGATCTATTCAGGTGATAACATGGTTTTTAAATCCATTACCAGTCATCAGTACCTGGATGGTTTACAGGAAATCGACCAGGATTTTACCCCGGCTTCCCTGCTATTTGTAAAACAAGATCAACAGCAGCATATGCTCTCCCAGGAATTTAACGTGCAACATAAAAAGGGCAATTATAAAGCCATAACCGGCCTGTTTGGCTTTGCTCAATATGCCGACAAGATAGTGGATGTTGATTTTGGTGAAGATGGTATTGCTGCTTTCGGTTTGCCCGGTCCGACAACCAAAGTCAAGAATTATGATCAAACAACCTGGGGAGCCGCAGCCTTTCACCAATCAACCTGGACTAACGTACTGATTGATAAGCTGTCATTTACAGCCGGTATGCGGGTGGATTACGAAAATGCCCGCCTCGATTATCATTATGATGTGATCATGGGCGAGAAAACCATACCGAATACGGAATTTAACAATGGCCTGGATTTCTTTGAAGTGCTTCCTAAAGCATCTGTCGGTTATGAAATCAAGGAGGATTTAAGCACTTATGTCACCGTATCGAAAGGCTATAAAACCGGTGGCTTTAATTCCACTTTTGAACGGGAGCAAGACCGCACATTTGATCCGGAGAAGAGCTGGAACTATGAAACCGGGGTTAAGAGCAAATGGATGGATAAGAGGCTTATGGCCAATTTTTCGCTGTTTTACATCGATTGGAAAGACCAGCAGATCTACCAACCGGTTCCCAGTGGCCAAGGCTCCATGCTGAAAAACGCCGGCCGTTCCGAAAGCAAGGGAATGGAATTGGAACTTTCGGCCATACCGGCGCCTCATTTGCAAGCATACGCCAGCTTTGGTTATACCGACGCCCGTTTTGTTGAATACCAGGAAGACGAAGAAACCGATTTCAGCAGAAACCGTATTCCATATATTCCCGAGACTACTTTTAGCGTTGGGGGTAATTATAAATTTATTTTTTCATCCAAAGTTATCGACAATATTAAGCTTAACCTGAATTACCAGGGCATTGGTAAGCATTACTGGGACGAGGCCAATACAACCGCCCAGGATTATTATGGCCTGCTCAACAGTAAGGTAACGCTAAGCACACGTTGGGTGAATGTAGGCGCCTGGGGGAAAAACCTGCTGGATGCCGAACATGCAGCCTTTTATTTTGAAGCGCTTGGAAACCAATACATACAAAAGGGGAGACCGGCTCGCTTTGGCATCTTTGTCTCGGCAAGCCTCTAATCAATGATCAAAAAGGAATACCAAAAATACGGCACACTTCTAAGCCTTTACCTGGCGCAGTCGATACCGATGAGCTTCTTTTCAACAGTAGTTCCCGTTATCATGCGCCAGGAGATGTATTCACTGGAAGCTATCGGTTATCTACAATTGGTAAAGCTTCCCTGGATCATTAAATTCCTATGGGCGCCCTTGGTGGATAAAACCAGCCCAACAAGGCTGAAATACCGGCGATGGGTTATTTTTTCCGAGCTGTTCTATGCGGTGGTCATTGTAAGCATAGGCTTCCTGGATCTGGATACCGATTTTACCCTCATTATCGTACTTATGGTAATCGCCTTTGTAGCCTCGGCTACGCAGGATATAGCCACCGATGCCTTCGCCATTCTGAGTTTAAAAAAGGAAGAACGCAGCCTGGGAAACAGTATGCAATCAGCCGGAAATTTCCTGGGCACTTTGGTTGGAAGCGGCTTATTGCTGATCATTTATCACTACTGGGGCTGGCAATTGCTTTTAACCGCCCTTGCTGGGTTTGTGATCATTGCCCTGATTCCCCTGCGTCTCTTCCGGCTCGACCGGAAAGTAGTAAGTGAAAAATCGGGTAAAGCCATTAGCATGAATGATATTCTCCTGTTTTTCAAACAGCCCGGTATAGGGAAAAGGGTAGTTCTATTGGCGCTTTATTACTCGGGCATGATAGGCGTACTCACCATGCTCAAGCCCTTTCTGGTCGACCTGGAATATACGGTGAAGGACATTGGCTTTATATCGGGAATTTTCGGAACAGCCATAGGGGCTTTAAGCGCCTTGCTGGGTGGTGTGATCATTCGAAAAATCGGTAGGCGTAACAGTCTCATCACTTTTGCAGTTGCCGGCTTACTGGCAGCCACCTATTTTTTCTGGCTAAGCCAATCCCCCGATGGTTTGACCCGTATCTACATAGGAGTAGCTTTGCTTTGGAGTGCTTACGCAATGTCGTCGGTTGGCGTTTACACCATATCAATGGATATTGTAAGGGCCGGGCGTGAAGGAACCGATTTTACCATACAAATTGTGCTCGTCCATTTAAGCAGCCTGATCATCGCCGTATCGAGCGGTAAGATTGCCGACAGCATTGGTTACACCGGATTATTCATGCTCGAGATCGTTATGGCTGCCATCGTAATTTTGGCTGTTATGGTATTTTATAATGAAAAACTAAGAACATAATGATAGAACGGAACATACTGGAAAAATATAATACGGCAGTACCCCGCTATACCAGCTATCCGCCGGCCAATTTCTTCCATGAAAACATTAACGGTGAGGATTACCGGCGTATTCTGATAGAATCGAACCAGAAAAAGCCTGAAAATATTTCACTATACATACACATACCTTTTTGCCCCAAGCTTTGTTTTTATTGCGGATGCAACACCACCATCACCCGTAATAATCAATTGATCACCGATTATACCGAAGCCTTGAAAAAAGAGATCAGGATGGTGAGTGAATTGCTGGACAAAAACCGGAAGGTATCGCAAATTCATTGGGGAGGTGGTACGCCCAATTCACTTCCCATAGAGATTATCAAATCCATTATGGAGCTGATTTATAAGGAATTCCAATTTATTGATGAACCGGAAATTGCCATGGAATGCAGCCCGGCTTATCTTACCTGGGACTACCTTGATGAGCTAATAAACCTGAAATTCAATCGCTTTAGTTTTGGCATACAGGATTTCAGGCAGGATGTGTTGAAAGCGGTAAACCGCAGTGAACCGGCCATTCATGTGGAGGATTTGATGACCTATATCCGGAACAACAGCAATGCCGGCATCAACCTGGATTTTATTTACGGCTTGCCCTTACAAACTGTTGAAAGTTTCAAGGAAACCATCACCCAGGCTGCAAAACTGGAACCCGATCGCCTGGTAACCTTTTCCTATGCGCATGTTCCCTGGTTTAAAAAAACGCAGCGAAAACTGGAGGAATATGGCCTTCCCGATGCCGAAGCCAAGCTCCAGATGTTCGAGGCCGGTTATGAGATCATGACAAAAGCCGGCTATGTTCCCATAGGCCTCGATCATTATGCTAAACCGGATGACGAGCTGAGCAGAGCTTTGGAAAACAAAATGTTGCACCGGAATTTCCAGGGTTACTGCACACGTGAAACCACCGGGCAAGTTTACGCTTTTGGAACTTCATCCATAAGCCAGTTGTATTCGGCCTATATCCAAAATACCAAGGATGTAAAAAAATACATAGCGGCAATGACGAATGATGAATTTGCAGTGGAAAAAGGATATGAACTCAAGCCAGAGCAGATTGTTATTAGAGAAGTGATCAATGAGATCATGTGTAACCAGTATCTTTCATGGGAAACCATTGCAGAACGTTTAAATGCGAAGATAACTGCTTTAAAAGCTATAATAGCTCAAAACCAGGAGCAACTCCAGGAATTTGAAGCGGATGGTTTGATCACCCTGAATGATGATGGTTTAACCGTAAAAGGTAATGGACGCTTTGTAATACGGAATATAGCGGCATCATTCGATCCCATTATCAAAGCCAATGAGCAAAAATTCTCCAAATCGATTTAACATGGAAGCAAATGATAACTATCAGGCAATAGTAATCGGAGGGGGCTTAACGGGGCTGGTCATCGGATTTTACCTTAAAAAAGCCGGTATCAACTTCAGGATTATTGAAAAAAGCAATCGTCCGGGGGGAGTTATTCAAACTTTTAAGGAAGAAGGTTTTACCTATGAAGCCGGCCCTAACACAGCCGTATTATCACATCCCGAAGTAAAAGAATTATTTGAAGCGCTGGGCGATGCATGCGAACTGGAAATTGCCGATGAAGAAGCTAAAAGAAGATTGATCTGGAAAGATGGTCAATGGCATGCCTTACCTTCAGGCCTGATTGAGGGCGTTACCACACCACTGTTTTCTTTTTCCGATAAAATAAAGCTTTTGGGTGAGCCCTTCCGCAAACCCGGCGATAATCCCCATGAGCCCTTATCGGGAATGGTAAAACGCAGGATGGGGCAAAGCTTTCTCGATTATGCCGTTGATCCCTTTATTCTAGGAATCTACGCCGGGGATCCTGATTACCTGATCCCAAAATATGCGCTTCCCAAACTGTATAATCTTGAGCAGAACTACGGGAGTTTCATTGGTGGCGCCATTAAGAAAAGAAAAGAACCTAAAGATGAACGGGAACAAAAAGCCACCCGTGATGTGTTTTCCGTCAAAGGCGGATTGGAAAATCTTATACATGCTCTTGTTGATGCCATTGGTGAGGAAAACATTATCCTGAATGCCGGTGATGTTACCGTAAATCCATCGGAAGATGGGTATGAGGTAAGCTATAGAAATAAACAAAAAGAAAAAATTCATTTAAAAAGCAGGCAGGTTGTATCAGCTACCGGCTCTTATGAGATCCCCGGGATTTTACCATTTGTTTCCAAGGAATTGATCCATGCGATTAACAACCTGAAATATGCCCGTGTTGCAGAGATGTCACTGGGATTTAAAAATTGGGGAGGTATGGAACTGAATGCCTTTGGTGGTTTGGTACCTTCCAAAGAGAACCGGCAAATCCTGGGGGCTTTGTTTCTTTCTTCTTTTCTTAAAAACCGGGCTCCCGAAGGTGGCGCTATGATCTCCGTTTTTACCGGTGGCTATCGTAAACCTGATATGGCAAAGCTCACGGATGAAGAGCTAACCCAAATTGTTGAAAAAGAAGTTAAAGAGATGCTTAAACTCGACAGTTTCAATCCCGATATTCTCCGTATTTTCCGGTATGAATATGCCATTCCGCAATACGGCGCCGGTAGCCTGGAACGATTGGAAGCAGTAAAAAAAACACAACAGCAATATCCCGGCCTTATCATTGCCGGCAACCTGCGCGACGGCATCGGCATGGCCGACCGGATAAAGCAGGGGTATGAGGTGGCGCAGGAGATTAGCAAATTAGCCTAAAGCCCAAGGCATAGGAAATTTTTAATTTTGGATTAAAAAATCTCGTTACAAACGAGAAAATATACCGGGCACGCGTTAAGCCGCTGCCAACCGATGGGTTAGTGCATTTACTTATCTTTTGTGCAATTCGCTTTAAACGCGCGCCAACCATCCCTTTAGCGATAAGCTCTGGTGTAGTCCGCTAATCCGATAACTATCGGATACGCGAATTACCCGCGAATTTCCGCAAAGCGCTATAAACGTTTATTCCTGTTGGATAGCCGCCATCTTGCTTGAGCGGATTTGTAATCCGATCAATTTATAATCTGCTCACGGGTTTATGGCATGGAATACAAATCCACGCCAGCTCGACACTTAGCGGGGCTTAAGGTTTCCAACCCTTCACCTGGCCTAAAGGCACAGATTCAGGGATTTGAAACCTCGCTCCACAGAAACCCATTATTGCAACGCATGGGTTTCAAATCCCCGAAGGGGTTGGAAACCCTTCATCACTTATTGATTTATTTCTTCACAAACTTACCCCTGGCCATATATTTATCATCCACCTCCAGGGCTACCATATAGATGCCGGCGCTTAAAGCGGAGATGTTAAGGTGCATTTCTTCCTGCCCGCTTACGGTTTTGGCTTGCTTCACGGTATGGCCGTGGATGTCATAGATCTTGATGACCGCCTTGTCTTTATAGCGATAATCGGTATGGCGGGCATTCATGCTGCCCATTTTGTATTGCCCGGTGATGCTTTCGGGAAGGGTGATATTAAGTTCATCCTGTGCCGGGTTGGGGTATAGCTTTAGTTTCTGTTGGGTTTTCCCCGGTTTTATCTCCTCAACATCTGTAATAATACAATCGCACAAATCCATGGTATCCGAGGGGATGGGTTCATCGCACAGGTAATCGTATTCGAAAGGCTGGGTGTACACCGAATCATATTCCAGGTGGGCGTTGAATTTATGAAGGTAAATTCCCTTGTTTTCCTTATTATTCATTGAAATTGAGGAAGCCGCTAAAGCCTTACCATCAAAAGTCCTGATAATTTGGCCCGGGCTATTCCAATCGCTTAAAATTTCATAATTCAATACATTCCCCATTGTATCGGTTCTGATAACACCGCCATGGGTACTACCATCAGTATTGGACCATGCCCCACCTATGATTAGTGTTGTATCTGTTAAAAGGTTAATTGAATGTGCATAACCTTGCGGAGTTGTATCGAAAATAGATTTATAATATTGATATTCTCCTTTTTTATTAAGTTTGAACATGGCCTGTGTATATTCAGCGTGACCCTTAAATTGCCTATTCCCTATACCGTAGATATTCCCATACTGATCCTCAATTGATTGATCTGCCTCGCAAGTAACTGAATCACTTTTAAATAGGATCTCATACCATTCTTCGTTTCCCTTTTTATCTATGGAAAACCAAAATGGTTTATTCCAATACAAATTGGAACCTGGTTTATCTTCATAACCGGTCCATCCCGTAAAAATATATGAATCATTAATTTTTGATTTAATACCGCGCACCCCAGTTTCGTTAAAAGTACGTGGGATGCTGTCATAATACACTTTTGTCCATTCCAATTCTCCCAGTGAATCAAGTTTTAACATGACAATTCGATCTTCAGGAATATTATCCCCGTATAACGGAGCATAGGCTAGATAGCCCCCGTCTTTCATAGGAAAAATATCTCTAGTAGCATCAAATTGATCCTGAACATGGTAAATGCGACACCATTCCTTTTCCCAGCAGGCATTAAGCTTTATTACAAAAGGATCATGATTGGTTTTTTCCACATAGGTAGTACCGCCAAATAATATATATCCTCCATCATCCAGCTGTTTTATTGAAGTACATCCGTACTTATCCTGCCCATCTCCAATTTTCTTTTCCCACAGCAATTCACCGTTTACATCGGTTTTAATCAACCATGTCCAATAAGGCTGGTAATTGTAAGGGGCTATTCTACCTGAAACCATATAGCCTTTATCATAACATTCGGTTAGATCCAGAGGGGTAACGTACCATCCTTCATGATAAACCTGTTCCCATATGGAGTCTTTTTCCTGGGCGGGAAGCAGGTGGCCAATGCCCAGCAAAACAATCATTATTAACGTGCGTAATCTCATATTTCTTGAATTTATTCTTCTTCTATTCCCCCTTCCCAGAAGTGGTAAAGGGGAAACAGAAGAAGGTTTTTAAATTAATTACATCAAAATTACCAAATACGATTCATTAATACAAGCCTGATTTATTGTATACTTAGCTTTCGGGAATCGATCACCTTGTTACCCGAAGTAAGCTTGATCACATACATGCCGGCCTTCCAGTTCCCGGTATCGAATACCAATTCATTCCGCTTATCCGATAGGGTACGCCTCTTGATACGGGTTCCGCTCATGTCATACACTTCTATGCTATTTTGACCTATTGTATTTTCCAGGTAATAAAATGCCGTAAAATAATGGAGGGTAGGATAGTATCCTATATATAATTGCCTCCCCGGCTCAAAAGTTGTATTGCTATCAAACTGTATTCTCACATCACCCTCAATATAAGACGGTGTAACAGCAAAGGCACTGTTGTTAATACCGGCGAACGTATATTCTAAATAGCGGGAACCGGATTTATCATAACGTTCTTCTACCTTAATTGGATAGGCATGGTTTTGAAGTTCGATGCCCTCCTCTAAAGTATCATTGGTTTGGATATCAACTCGCTTATTAAGTGAATAATCGTTAGGGAGGGTACTTCCATCAGGCTTGGTTTGAGCAAAAGTGCCTCCTACCAAGCCTATGCAAATTAATATTAGCAGCATTAAAAAAATTTTCATATTCAGTCTTTTGGGGTTTACATTAATCATATGGTATCGATAGCAGTTAATTGCTTTTAGGTGTTAATTTACAATTATTTTTTTAGTCAACAATTTATTTTCTTGTGATTCTATGCGAATAATATACAGTCCCGGCTCTAAGCTACAATTAATCATGATTTGGTCTTGACCATCATCAGCATACGATTCATTAAATACAGTTTCTCCGAGGGGATTCACAATCCTAATTATAAAATCTACTTTCGGAATATTGGATATCTTGATAAAATCCTTTACGGGATTGGGGTAGATTGCTAAGTCTGCTGTTGATAAGTTTTCTTCCATCCCGACAGGAAGATCACATGTTCCTGATTCATACGTTAGTTCGATGCTACTATAGGAAAAGAAACAACCCGAATTAAAGGCTGGAGAATACCAAATAGTATCGTTTGCATTCATACACTTAAGGTTAATAAGATTCAGTCCGCAATAATGGGTATGCAATAATCCCCCGTTCAGGCTGCCGATACCTTCTACCCATGCCATACCGTTGCCATTGTAATACGGGGGATAAGGTTCTATACAAGAAAGCAGTAATGCCTTAAGGGTATAAGGCCCAGATTGAATATACACAACCGTGTCAACAACCATATCAAAGCTGCCTATGTAATCCTCCCAATAGCAGAATGATGCATTGAATATGGTGTCGCCGCTTTCTTTCGTAAAGTCGTACATTAAACGTTCCACGCTATCAAAGGGCGGAACATAATGTATTATACCATTGCTTGTATTGCGGATTGCACCTGAATAGATATAATTGACATCATCATATGTTAAATATACTTTTTGATAATTTTCCCTGTTGATCAGTGTATCCTTGTTTTCATCATCATACGTATATTTATGAAAAAATGTTTCCATGTTCGCGCTTTCTTCAACAACCCAGGCGGCATTGGAATCGGGTAATGGTAAATACTGCTGTGTCCATACGTTAGATTGAATGAGAAGCAAAATTATGGTTAGAAGAAAAAATGATTGTTTCATAATTATGTTTTTAATGGTTAATAAGTATCTTTTTTGATAAAGTTTGATTGTTCTGAGTTAACTTAACTATGTATAACCCATTAGAAAGGTGGTTTAAATGAAGCGTGTAATCAGCTAACATACGTAGGTTTTTATGTACTAATACCCTTCCATGTAAATCAACTATGGACAGAACAGAAATATTACCAATAATAGCTCCCGGATCAATTATTAAAATGTTTCCATCTGATACTCGGCAAAAGTCCGAGTCTTTATATTTAACTTGTGTCAAGCCGGTTGGATCAGGTTCACATCCGTCAAATGCCGGATTGTTATTAACATATACAAGATTACCATCATTATACTTACAAGTGCAATAATACCAATCAAAATCACCTGAAGAGCTAAAAGAAAATACATTCGGAAAAACACCTTCAATAAATGTTAGCTTTTCATTCCATCTGTTGGAATTGATTTCAAATTGAATATGTTTTCGTTCATTGGTGTAATAAATATCCTCTACAGTGCTAGTCATACCAGGTTGTAATTCAAATTCATCACCAATTTCCAAATCCATACGCATGAGTAGCCTTTCCTCTTGGCCATCGGGCGATTTGTACCATAACTCACCGGTACCGGTTATTTCATGTAACCATCCTCCATTAAGGGTGTCTTCAAATAAAACTTCTTTCATCAATTGGTATTCTCCGCTAAACGAATCAACAGTGTATAAATCATGCATTTGTATTCCATATAACTCTTGATGTCCAATATCCCAGGAAGTAGAATCACTCTTTAATACCGGCTCGTATGGTTGACCATTGATATTAGCATTAATGAATATTGTGAATATGCTTAATCCTATTATTAGTAACTTAATTTTTTTCATAATAAAAATATTTGATAAACAAATGTTTCAGACCATAATATGCTCTTCGAGCTAACTGGAATTATATTTTCACAAGCATAAGCAATACCTCCTTTTACTTTTAATTTAAATTTTGGGTTCATATATAAGCGCCTTCCATGTTATTAAAAATAATTTGCTCCTATATTGTAGTTTCAAAAACTGAAAAATGTGACCGTTTTTTTGAAAAAAATTCAGGGTAGTGACAAAACTAGTGACAAAAAAGCGCGAATAATCCTTCAACTCCTTTGGATCAAGGAAATAAAACAAGCGGTAATGGCAGGCTTGATACATGATGTTTTATTTATGTTAGCAGTATTTTATATCCGCTATAGTGGTGTTTAAAATACTGTTAAATTATTTCTGTCTTCTGAGCATCCAACATTCGTCAAATAGCGTGGGATAAGCGGAGACAGTCTTAAACAAGTAATTTATGGCTAAATTAATCATAAGTTTGTATAAATCCAAGTGGACTATAAAAAAATGTGGGATGTCAACAACGGCATTGCCCGCCGCAGCTGGGCCCGCAACGATGGCGCCATCTTTGCCATTAACCGGGCTATGGAAGCCGAACCCCGCCTAAAAGTTACCATACCGAACATTGCGGATGATGAGGTGGTGGAGGGGTTGTTTTAGGGATCTCCGGAATATGGTAGTCC
>JAIPAP010000152.1 GCA_021740045.1 Bacteroidales bacterium | reverse complement strand
TGATTGGATGAATGGATGATTGGATGAATGGATGATTGGATGAATGGATGATTGGATGAATGGATGATTGGATGAATGGATGATTGGATGAATGGATGATTGGATGAATGGATGATTGGATGAATGGATGATTGGATGATTGGATGAATGAATGATTGGATGATTGGATACCATGTACAATTCCTATAGAGCTGGTCGCTCTGTCGTCGCTACGCGACTTGTGATTCGCTCTTTTCCTTGGTATTCTACCATAACTCCTTCTCCAATTCTTTATGGATATATTGAAGGCGTGATTCAAATTTTTTCAGATCATGGATTAGCTTGCTTGCATCCGGTTCTTCTAACGCTATGCGTTCAATTTCCTGGATTTCTTCGTGAAGATCCATAATTCCCATATACTTAAAGCTGGGCTTAATACGGTGTGCCGTTTTTGCCATGTTTTGCCATTCTTTCTTCTTCAGCTGTTGCTTCATCTCCTCAAGACCTTCCTGACTGCGGGCAATAAAACTACTGATCATTTTCTTGACGAAATCCTCATTACCCTGGGCTATTTGTTTTACAGAAGCCAAATCATAAGGCTTTTCCGGTTCATCGTTTTTCGAATTCATTGATGCCCCCTTGTCGATATGTTTACAAATAACATGATAAAGCTTGTCGTTTTTAAACGGTTTCGAAATATAATCATTCATTCCGTATTCGAGATATTTTTCATTATCTCCTTTAACACCGTGAGCCGTAAGGGCAATAATCGGGATGTTCCTATGCGGTTCATGCATATGATTCCTGATGAATTTGGTGGTTTCCACCCCGTCCATAATAGGCATTTGGATATCCATGAGGATGATGTCGAAATGATTGGTACTGAGTTTTTCAATGGCTTCTTTTCCATTTGAAGCTGTTTCGAGGTGGCAGTTCCAGCTTTCGGTCATCGAATGAACCACCAGCTGATTAAACTCCTGGTCTTCAACCAAAAGCATGTGCACACCATCCAGCAGGCATTGTTCCTCGATGTTGGCTGGAACACTTTCCGGATAGTGATATTGGTCCCCTTTTTTAAACCTTAAGGTGAAATAAAACGCCGATCCTTGGTTAACCTTACTTTCCACATTCAAACTTCCTCCCATCATCTCTACCAATCGCTTACTGATGGAAAGGCCCAGCCCTGTTCCGCCATATCTTCGGGTGGTTGAACTATCCACCTGGGTGAAATCGCCGAAGATATCCTGTAGCTTCTCGCGGGGGATTCCGATTCCCGTGTCGCTTACTTCAAACCGGTAGTTCACATGTTTTTCCGCTTCATTCTCCGGTGTTATTTTTATTTCAATCCTGCCTTCTTGAGTGAACTTTATGGCATTGTTTACCAGGTTGGTAAGGATTTGGTTTAACCTTACCGGATCGCCAACAATAACCCGGTTTAGGGTATCCTGCCGGCAGCTGTATTCGAGGCTGATGTTTTTTTCTTTGGCTTTTACGGAATTGTTAGTAATTACCAATTGAATGACATCACTAAGTTTAAACCCGATTTTTTCAAGCTGCAACTTGTTTGAGCCAATTTTGGAGAGATCGAGTATGTCGTTAATGATTAGCAGCAGGTTTTCCGTTGATTGCCTGATGGCTTCCACATAGTCTTTTTGTTTACCCGAAATATTTGTTTTACTCAGCATTTCGGCCATTCCCATAATGGAGTTCATAGGGGTACGGATTTCATGACTGGTGTTGGCCAGGAAATCCTGCTTGGCCTTGGCCGAAGCCTCTGCATCTTCCTTTGCTTTTATGAGTTGGGCTTCAAATTGCTTCCGCTCGGTTACATCGCTTACGATGATGCCCATGCCTTTCCCCACTTTAAATGCTTTTAGGGAAATATTCAAATCTCCGAAAAGTGATTTTATCTTTAAATCATCGATTGAGAATGATTTGCCGGTTTTAAGCACCTTTTGATATTCCCGGTAACGTGGCTCATGTTCAAGCCCCGGTGATAATTCGGTTAATGTAATCCCGATCAAATCTTCCTTGGTAACTTTAAGCAGGTTTGCCAGGGCTATATTCACATCCACTATCCTAAAATGTTCATCGGTTACCATAAACCCTTCAGTGGCTGACTCCATGAAATTGCTCAGCCGGTTTTTAGTTTCTTCCACCTGGTTTTCGAGGTGTTTACGGGTGGTAATATCGCGCGATATTGAAATTATTTCCAGCACTTTATTATGCTCATCGCGGATGGTTTTACTTGTGGTTTCAAACCAAATATAATTACCGTTTTTGGTTTGGAGCCGGTAGGCAACCGTATAAGTTACCCGGGTGGCTACAATAGTATCGTGTGATTGTTTGATGATCTCATAATCATCGGGGTGAAAAAATTCATATGCATTACGGCCAATTAGTTCTTCGGGTTCATATCCCAGGTAATGTTTACAGATAGGGGAGGCGTATATGTAAGTTCCATCGGGCTTATGGCGGGAGATCATATCGGTGGCATTTTCCACCATAAGCCGGTAATTATGTTCGGCTTCACGTAGCTTTTTTTGCTCCTCTTTCCGCCGGGTAATGTCCCTTATCACTCCCATAAACTTTTTTTCGCCACCGGTATTCATTTCGTTAAGCGAAAGCTCTATGGGAAACCGGTTACCATTGTGGTGTTCACCTTCCAGTTCAGCTATTTTTCCAATGGATTTCTTTACACCTGTTTCAAGATAATTGCTGATGTATTGATTATGTTTTTCCTTATGGGGTGAGGGAATAAGGATGTTTACATTTTGACCCTGAAGTTCACCCCGGCCATAGCCAAACATTGTTTCGGCGGCACTGTTCGCCTGATCGATTATACCGTCCTGGTTAATGATAATAAATGCATCGACGGTAGTCTCTATAATCGATTGAAAGGCTTTCCGGATATGGTCATCGGCAGCCTTGCCGGAGCTTTTTTGAATCGTATCCTTATCCTTGTAAGTCATAGTTATAGCAAATGTAGTTAAATGTATAATTCTGGAAAAATCAGTACGTTCATTCCATTTTAAAATTATCCTTATTTTTGAACAAATAATTATAGCCATATGAACAAATTGCCCAAAATTTTGATTGCCGACGATTCGGAATTTAACCAACTTTACCTGGAACAAATGATGACGACCATAGAATGTGACTTCAAAATTGTTGGTGATGGCAAGCAAGCCGTTGAAGAGGTTAAATCGGGAAATTACAATTTGGTGATTATGGATGTTGAAATGCCTGGAATGGACGGTAAAGAAGCAACCAAAATGATCAAGCAGGATTTACAGGCTCCTTTAAACCGCATTCCGGTTGTGGCATTAACCGCGCACCGGGATGAGGCTATGATACGGGAGATAGAATCGATTGGCTTTGATGATATTATCAGTAAACCTTTCGAGATTAATACCATTAAAGAAATGATAACGCGCTACACGGGGTAGTTGAACATGATCGATAGATTTATTTGACAAATATATGTTGCATATATGTACTTGTTAAAGTTGTGTTAAACTTTGACTGCCAGTTGCATTTTCTTATATGATATATTTACCTTTAGCTCATTATTACCGAATTAAAAACCTGTTCATTATGAAATTTTTTACGCAAATCTTGTGCACATTTGCACTGATCATTTTTTTGCAGGCCTCGCATGCACAGAAAGAGTATAGCATAGCCGAGCCCATGAGTGATGGGTGCTGTGATGAAACTCAACTGTACTACCCGGAGAAATCATCATTGATCGATACCAGCTTTTGTTATAATTGGGATTTAGAGCAGGATGAGTGGGTGCCCGCCAGTATGACCATCAATACCTATGATGACGAGGGTTGGAAGGTAGAAGAGCTAAGAAAACATTATTGGAGTAGCGAAGAGGGATACGTAGATGTTTCAAAGCGAAGCTATTCGTATTATCCCGATCATATGGTTTTTACGAATACCTATCAACTGTGGAACGACGAGTTGAATGGAGGAAGTTGGGATAACATTTCCAGGTATTTCTATTATTATAATGATAACGGTCAAATGGTTGAACAAATATCACAGTCACACTATTTTGAGTGGTTCAACTTTAATCGCGAGTCATACATTTATGATGAAAATGGTTATAAAACAGAACATTTAACCCAGGACTGGGACCACAATGCCAATAATTGGAGGAACAAAAAGATATGCTATTTTCCACCGCCACCTACCATAACCTCGGTTGCGGAAATTGAGGATGATTCGCAGGAGCTTACCATTGCCCCGAATCCGGTGGATGATTTTCTGAATGTAAGAAAAAAAATAGTGACTCCCGGCAGCGAAGTTGTAATACAAGTAATAAACATGAACAATCAACTGGTGCACACGGAAAAGCAAGTTGACGGTAAATTTATCCGATTACCTGTCCGTCATTTGAAGCCCGGAGTATATTTTGTTACATGCAATGAAGGTAAAAGGCTTTTTACCGGTAGGTTTTTGAAGCGATAGGGGGGGAGTGGTTATTCTTGTTTGGCAATTAAAGGGTGTAATTGTTGCCTGGCAATTCCGAACGCCAGATTTTCAATCACCATACCGAGTACTACACCTAGGGCAAGCCCGATTGAAATCCTCATTCCATCTCGTTTTGCTTGGTGCTTTTTACGATCTCCCTTAATGTACTGTTTTTCTTCTACTTGAATTAAACTATCTTTTTGAGTGGGTGAAGGAATCAACTGATTAGTTGTGGGATTAATGTCCTTGTCTTGCTGGCTGATCAAATGTAGTTAAAAAAAATAATTCTCCAGAAATGAAAGAAGCCGCCTCTTTCGAAGCGGCTCCACCTTTTCCTCTAATAAAATTTAGCCATGAAAAAATTGAGGTTAGGGTTTATTATAAGTTAAAACGTCGTTTCGATATCCGTTATTATTATCACATAAAATTTCATAAAAATTACCTCCGGATTGACCGGTGAGCTAGAGGTAAGGCCTATTTCGAGTGCTACCGGTTCGATATAATCTTGATCCTGACCTGTGTTTACAAATCCGCTTTGAGTTCCCATAACATCATTGGCGTTTTCGAGTACGGGGATAACTGCCTGGCTTTGTCTGGCTTCGGTGCCATTGCTGTTGAGTTCGATATATCCGCTACTCTTTTGTTGTCCGGCGACTTCTTCCAATGTGCCGGGGTCAAGCGGGAGTTGATAGGCAAAACCGTTTTTAAACCCTTAAATCGTCCGATTGTTCAAAACTTGTTTATTTCTTACTTTAAAGTAGCCATCAAAAAACACCTGTTTATTTCTATTTTTAGCAGTTGGATAAACAGAAGTTCATTGAATAAAAATTCAGGATTATGTATCACGATCTGAGCACGAAGTACAAAGGTAAATACCCGCCACTCGATGGTATTGATGTAAAACTCTATGAAGAAGCCATAGGCGAACAGGGTGTTGAAGAACTAAAGCAACTGGCGGCCCCGTTGGAAAACAAGACCTGGGCCCATGTAAACTCAACTTTCGAAGGAGGCGGAGTAGCTGAAATGCTCCGCAGTATAGTTCCGCTTATACGTGGATTGGGTATCAACAGCAAATGGTATTGCCTGGAGGGATCCAATGACTTCTTTGTGATCACCAAAAAGTTTCACAATCTGATACAAGGCGTTCACCAGGAGTATTCGGCCAAAGACCTACTGGAAACCTATATTGAGACTAACAAGAAGAATTTTACCAATAACCCCATCATAGCCGATATGACGGTGGTGCATGACCCGCAGCCCAGCGCCTCTATTGTACATGGGGAATACCTCGGGAAAACCGTGTGGCGTTGTCATATCGATACCAGCGCTGCCAATGAACTGATCTGGAATTTTCTCTTACCTTACATCAACCATTTTGATGCATCGGTTTTTACCATGAACGATTTTGTAAAGCCGGGTGTCCGTATCCCGGCCTATAAAATAACCCCGGCCATAGATCCGCTCAATGTAAAAAACAACCAGTATTCGCGTGAAACAGCACTTAAAGTACTGGAACCCTTAGCCATGCGTTACAACATCGATTTGGAAAGGCCGATGATCCTGGCCGTATCCCGCTATGATATTCATAAAAATCAAAAAACTATTGTTGATGCTTTTAAGGATTTGAAAAAAGATCCTGAGATCAAAAGAATGAATCCTATACTGGTTATGGTTGGTAATTCGGCCAGCGACGACCCTGAAGGTCAGGCTATGTATGACCAGATAGTTGAAACTATTGACGGTGATGAAGATATTTATCCCTTGCTGAACATTGAAAATAATGATATGAACATAGGTGCCCTGATGCGGGTTGCTAACCACTACGTGCATGTATCAACCCGCGAGGGTTTTGGGCTGGTGGTTACCGAAGCGATGTGGCAAGGCTGCCCTGTAATCGGAAGTAAAGTGGGGGGTATTGTTGAGCAGGTTATCGATCATGAAACCGGGTTTTTGGTAGAACCATTGGAAGCCGGACAGATCACCTCTTACATGAAGTATTTTCTTCAAAATCCCGTGATCAGGAATAATATGGCAGAAAAGGCCGTTGAGCATGTGAGAAATAATTTCCTGGTACCTACCCTGGTGAAAAAATACCTGCACCTTATGCGCTATCTGCTTGAGATTGATAAAGAACCCCCGATTTTTAAGATTGGCTGATTAATTACGTTGCACTTAAAAAATATAATGATAGTCCGTTAAATGGGGTTGAAATAGGTATAGATTTCCCCAATTCCATAATTTGTTTATCGGATTCCCCAGAATTTTAAGAATTCGGGTAATTGGTTAATTCTTTATAATGATTGTAAATCAATAACTTAAAATGTATCATAACATTATGATTATGTGGCAG
>JAIPAP010000151.1 GCA_021740045.1 Bacteroidales bacterium | reverse complement strand
GATCAGCTTGTTGCCCTGATCTCCCTCGATCATGTACTCAATGATCTTTTCCTCAGGCTTGAAGGGCTTAAGATCATCGAGGTTCATTGATTTGGCGGCGATCTTGATCAACTCTTCTTCCGAAACCCCTACGGAGCGCTTTTGCTTGCGGAGGAAATATTTTCCGGCTTCCAGCATGGCTTTTTTCGGGATCAATCCCACCAATTCCGACCCGGTTACTCTGATGCCCCGGGCTTCGGCTTTTTTAAAGGTTTCTTCATAAGCGATATGGACAGGCGTTACACTAATGTTGGTCAGGTTCATGGAGATCTGGGCAATGCCATATTCTTCGATGTACCAGCCAATTCCTTTTACCGCTTTTAGGGTACCGGGAATATAAACCTTATTGCCATTCTTATCCAGCACAGGCTTTCCGGTCAACTTATTCCCTTCCCGTTTCACGCGACCCTTTTCACGCACATCGAATGCTACGGAATTGGCGCGCCGGGTTGACGTGGTATTAAGATTCACATTGAATGCCACCAGGAAGTCACGGGCTCCCACTGCCGTAGCTCCGGTACGCGGATTAAACTCGGCTATGCCATAATCGGGTGCCCAGTGCGGATCAAGCAGCTTATCGGGTAAACCTTCATATTCACCTTTCCGGATATTGGCAAGGTTCTGACGTTCCTCGGTGTTGGCTGCATTTTCATACAAATAAACAGGTATGCTTAACTCATTACCAATACGTTCCCCCAATTTGCGGGCATACTCCACGGTTTCTTCCATGGTGATGTGATCAACCGGCACCAATGGGCATACATCTGTTGCTCCCATGCGGGGATGCTCGCCGCTATGTTTGCTCATATCAATAATTTCACTGGCCTTTTTTACCGCACGGTAAGCAGCTTCTATCACTTCATCCGGTGTTCCCACAAAGGTTACAACCGTCCGGTTGGTGGCTTCACCCGGATCAACATCGAGCAGTTTTACACCTTCAACGGCTTCAATCTGATCGGTTATCTGCTTGATAACCTCCATGTCCTTACCTTCGCTGAAATTCGGCACACATTCAATGAGTTTCTTCATATCATCTAAAGTTTTTTAATTTTCAGTTTTCGTTGGGAGGACAAATATATGAAATGTCAATTATCTATTGACCGGATAAATACATATGGAGTAATGTGATGATTGCATTACTTGCTGGAATACTGTATATTTGTGGAAATCGTTAATTTATCATGAATATGAAATCAACAGAATTAAACATTGATAAGCAATATACCTATGCCGATTACCTGAATTGGATGGATGATGTGCGGCGGGAGCTGATCAATGGTATTGTTAAGTTGATGACACCTGCACCTTCGCGTAAGCACCAGAAAATTTCATTTAACCTAACAAGAGTGTTTGGTAACTATCTGGTGAAGCGAAAGTGTGAAGGCTTTTCAGCTCCTTCAGATGTTCGTCTGCCTAAAAACAACAAAGCCAAAACCGACAAGGATATTTTCACGGTGGTTCAACCCGATTTATATGTAGTATGCGATTTATCCAAGCTTGATGATAAGGGTTGCCTGGGAGCACCTGATTTTATTATTGAGATCGTCTCACCTGAGCGGGCTAAGCGGGATGTACGCGAAAAATTCGATCTTTACGAGGAGCATGGCGTAAAGGAATACTGGATCGTGAATCCGCATGATGAGAACGTGAACGTTTTTGTATTGGACGACAATGGTAAATACCAATTCCGGGGCATGTTCGCCGGCGACGACAAAATCCCGGTGCATATTTTCAAGGGTGATCTAAAAGTCGATCTTACGGAGGTTTTTATACGGGATGAGAAGCAGGAGTAGGGTTGGCCGGTAGGCATCTAAGCTTAATTCAAAATTCTAAACTCCTCATTCTTAATTCTCAATTCAATCCGGCCTGTCAACACGGCTAATAAGATTGAGGAAGATTGGAATAGATTGCTGAAGATTGCCCGCCAATCAATCTCCTCCCGATGGCTTCGGGACTCCAATCCACTTAGGCCTCTGTCACTGCTACGCGGTTTTTGTCCCGCCTTGTTGAATTATTCTACCATACTGTCATCGCTACGCGATTGGTTGTTGGATTTCAGGGGATTAAGGTGGCTTGAAAATTCAAAATTCTAAACTCCTCATTCTTAATTCTCAATTCAATCCGGCCTGTCAACACGGCTAATAAGATTGATGAAGATTGGGCGAGATTGAAAAAGATTGACCGGCAATCAATCTCCTCCCGATGGCTTCGGGACTCCAATCCAACCATGTCTCTGTCACCGCTACGCGGTTTTTGTCCCGCCTTGTTGAATTATTCTACCATATTGTCATCGCTACGCGATTGGTTGTTGGATTTCAGGGGATTAAGGTGGCTTGAAAATTCAAAATTCTAAACTCCTCATTCTTAATTCTCAATTCAATCCGGCCTGTCAACACGGCTAATAAGATTGAGGAAGATTGCCCGCCAATCATTCTCCTCCCAATGGCTATCGGGACTCCAATCTCCACTCTCCATTCTCCATTCTCCAATCAAATTATCTCTTAGTTAGCCGGCCACCTTATCATACGGCGGGTATATAGCTGGGGCTCCACCATACTTCACACCCATGTAATCATCCTGGTTACTCGTACGTCTCTCAGTCTCTAAGTCTCTGTGTCTCTCCGTCTCCAAGTCCCTCAGTCAAAACACTCAGTCAAAACTCTCACCCTTCTCAACTATTACCCATCGGCATTCCGCCCAGTTGGGTCACTATCATAAACATGATCAGGGTTACAGCTAAAGCAATTACCAACGGAAGCAGTATAGGCCGCTTCTCGTATTGCAGGTTTTCGCTATAATAATGGTTCCAGAAAACAAAGCTCAGGATAAATCCGCCCACAGCATTAATTAGAATGGTGGCAACGGGCGAGGGAGGCATTTTGTTGAGCAGGTAAAAACTGGCCCCGGTAAATACCACCGTGAAAATGATCACGTGCCATTTGGCATTCCGGTGCCCGGTTTCGTTGAAATTGATAGCCATTAACACCCCACCGAACAGGGTGGCAAAAAAGAAGGAGAACAAAAAAACCGCCATCTGTGAAAAAAGCCTGGGTTTCTGTTCATCCCCGTTTTCCTGCATTTGTTGTTCCGGTTGCTGTTCCAGCTCTTCACTCATAAGCTATTGCTTGTCTCCGTTTATATAAACCGTTTCAACCTTATTGCTGCCATAGGCATAAGGCATATAGGCATAGGTTGGAATTTCGTGTGTGATAAAGAAATTGGCCTTCTTACCTTTGGCAATAGTTCCCAGTGATCCTTCAACGCCCATGGCATAGGCGCTGTTCAATGTTATGGCATTGATGCCTTCCTCGGGCAGCAGTCGATAAGCAATGGAACCCATAGAAAGAATGAACTGCATGTTTCCCGATGGCGATGAGCCCGGGTTGAAGTCACTGGCCATAGCTACGGGCAAGCCGGCATCGATCATCTCACGCGCCGGGGCATAAGCCAGGTTCAGGAAAAAGGCCGCTCCGGGCAGGATGGTTGGCATGGTCCCCGAATCTTTCAAGGATTCAATTTCTTCATCACCGGTGTATTCCAAATGATCCACCGAAAGGGCCTTGTATTTAACACCTACTTGTATTCCGCCGGTATAATCCAGCTCATTGGCATGTAATTTCGGCACCAGGCCATATTTGGCCGAGGCTTCCAGGATGCGCTCGGTTTGGGGAACACTAAAAAAACCACGGTCGCAAAAAACATCCACATAATCGGCCAGCTCTTCTTCGGCAACGCGGGGGAGCATTTCATTAATAATCAGATCAACGTATTGATCACTTTTTCCTTTGTATTCTTTTGGGATGGCATGCGCCCCCAGGAAAGTCGCCTTGAGGGTAACCGGGGTCATGCCTTTGAGCTGCTTGACAACCCGTAACATTTTAAGTTCATCTTCAACCGTTAATCCGTATCCACTCTTTATTTCGATAGCGCCGGTGCCATATGATACACATTCTTCAATGCGGTTATAGGCAGCCTGCATCAGCTCTTCCTCGCCGGTTTCGTGCAAGCGCTTGGCCGAATTAAGAATGCCCCCTCCCCTTTTGGCGATTTCTTCATAAGAAAGGCCTTTTATCTTATCGATGTATTCAATTTCGCGGCTGCCGGGGAATACCAAGTGGGTGTGCGAATCGCACCAGGTGGGGAAAACCATCCTGCCCGTGCTGTCGATCTTCTCAATATCACCATTGTTCTCTATTTCGGCCGGGTAATCCTCCATCTTACCGAAATCGGCAATTTTCCCGTCTTCAATTAAAAGCCAGGCATCTTTTACGGTAGGTAAAGCAGATTGGTCTTTTCCGGCAACCATTCGCTTGCGAGCCGTACCTTCTTCAACCTGCACCAACTCATTAATATTTTTTACAACTTTTTTCATAACCTATTGATATTGATAACCTAAACCCGTTTAATCTGTTACGTGCCAATGTGCGAAAGTACATATTTTTGGCCGATTGAGGTATAGCTTCAAACCCATCCCTTTATCCTGTTATATAATTATTAAGAACATTCGATTTAAATAAATATGCTCTCCTTATGATTAAATTTGATGCAAAGGGGCTGGAAAAGGAATTTAACCTGGTGCTTTATAAAAATATAATAGATTTGCCCCGGTATTTTATAAGGTGTAAAGCAAACTTTTATATTTTTGTATAAAACTTTTTAAAATCAAAACAGTCAATTATGAAAGCCAAAAACTTTTTACTCTTTTTGTTACTCATAGGATTCAGCGCGTTTACCTATGCAGCGGAAGTTGACCGGGAAGCCGGCCAGCAAGTAGCTGAAAATTACCTGCAAGCCAAGATCACTGAATTTAGAGTCGATTATGCAGGACCAGTTATTGTTGATGGGGCCTGGACCAAAACCATTGATGGAAATCCGATTTATCATATTTATAATTTTGAAAACGGCGGTTATGTGATCGTTTCGGCCGAGGATAATACCTATCCAATTCTTGGATATTCCTATAAAAGCCAGTTCAGCAATGAAGGCATGCCCGATAATATAGCTTCGTGGATGAAGAACTATGCCGACCAGATCATTGCCACACGGGATATGGAACTGGAGGCTACCGAAGAAATCCAGGACCAATGGAACACTTATATGGCGCCTGATCATAACAACTTAACCGAAACCATGGCGGCCGTTGAACCGCTTTTAGCCTCCACCTGGAACCAGGATTGGCCTTACAACGCCTATTGCCCCGAAGCTAACGGAGGACCGGGTGGACATGTATATGTTGGCTGTGTTGCCACCACCATGGCGCAGATCATGTATTATTTCCGTTACCCGGAGCACGGTTATGGCGAGAAATCATACAACACGCCCTATGGCGAAGTTTCGGCCGATTTCGAAAACACCTATTATCAATGGGACAATATGGTGAATGACCTTGGATCAACCGATCATAGCGCCATTTCGGCTGTTGCCGAGCTGAACTTCCATTGTGCCGTAGCAGTTACCATGGATTTTGGCATTAACGGTTCCGGTTCACAAACCATTAAGATACCTTATGCCCTAAAGACTTATTTTGGCTACAGCAACGATGCCGATTATGAGCAACGTGCTCAACACAACGATCCCCAATGGATCAATATGCTTACCGAAAATCTTGACGAAGCCAAGCCCTTGGCTTATAGCGGTTATCCTTCAGGTGGCGGCGCCGGTCACTGCTTTGTTTTCGATGGGTATCAAACCAGCGGCGACGAAACACAATTCCACGTAAACTGGGGCTGGAGCGGCTCATGGGACGGTTATTTTAACATCAACAGCCTGAACCCCGGTGGCTCCAACTTTAACCAGGGCCAGCAAGCTATATTCGATATTTATCCCGGCGAAGGCTACCCGCAAGGTTGCGGTGACTATGAAATCAACCACAGCATCGGAACCATCGTCGACGGTAGCGGTATTCTGGAATACGAGAATAACCAGGATTGCACCTACCTGATTGCTCCCCCTGAGGATTCGGTGGCAAGCATCGATGTTGACTTTTTCAAATTCGACCTTGAAGCCAACGACCAGGTTACCATTTATGACGGCGCTACCATGGATGATCCGGTACTTGCTACGTTTACCGGTAGCGACCAGCCCGAAGAGGTAACCTCAAGCGGCGACAGGGTGCTTATCCATTTTGAAACCGATGGCTCGGGAACCGCACAAGGATGGGGCATTGATTACGAAGGTGAGTTGCCGGATTATTGTAATGGAACCGCTCAACTAACGGCCGTACAAGGTAATTTTGATGATAATAGCGGTGATTATCGCTATAGCCCGCATTCGCTTTGCCGCTGGCTAATTCAGCCACAGGGCGCGACCAGCATGGAGCTTTCATTCAGTGAATTCAACCTCCCCGACGATGATGATATGATCACTATTAAAGGACTGGAATCAAACGAAACCCTGGCCGAATTCACCGGCACCGAAATTCCGGATATGCTTGAAATCAATGAGAATGGTATTTTCGTGATCTTCTCCTCCGACTTTGAGGTAAACGGTGGTGGTTTTGCAGCTTATTACGAAGGTAATAACGTAGGAGTTGAAGAAACAAGCGCGGTACAAAGCATCAACCTGTACCCCAATCCGGTTGAAAACAGCCTTAACTTAAAATTCTCAGTGAATGAACCCCAAAGTGTCGACATCAAGTTGATGGATATCACCGGCAAGGTTGTTTACGATGAGGAACTTTCAAGCTTCAGTGGCGACTATCACAACAGCATTGATGTATCCACATTTGCCAAAGGCGTATATCTTTTCACAGTAAGAAGTGAAAAAGCCAATATTAATAAGAAGGTGGTGATCAAGTAAGCCAATAATGATTAAAAAGATACAAAAGGCCG
>JAIPAP010000150.1 GCA_021740045.1 Bacteroidales bacterium | reverse complement strand
ACGTTTAAGAGAGTAGGGGGAAGCGGAGGGACAAACGCTTCGCGTTTTTCCCTCCGCTTCCACCCCCACAACAACAACCATTTTGTCATTTCGACTGAAACAAACGAGCGATAGCGAGGTTGTTGAAGGAGCCCGCCTGCCGGCGGACAGGAAATCTCCATCGGATTGCAGTATACTATCCAAAGGCAGTTATTAATACCCTATCAATAACAATAAAATTAATTCAATAAATTGGTATTGACGGAAATGTACCTACCCTCAGGCTTGAATATCCAACGGATTGCAATGCAACATCCAAAATCAAACATCGATACAAACTTGCAATAGAAAGGCTTAGGAAATAAAACTACCGGCAGCATATAATCCTCATCGAATTGCACTGCAACCCGAAGGAGATCCCTGCCTGTCCGTCAGGCAGGTCTCAGTCGCCCCCTCACGTCGGCTCCTTACCAATGACAAGGCATTTCTGTTAGTTAAGTTATGCGAATCCCGGAGGGATTCAATGGTATTAACCACAGGCGATAGCCTGTGGCTTGACAAGCGGCCGGAAAAGCAACTCCGAAGGAGTTGAACTATTTTGCGATAGATCCGAAATTAGCAAGTCCCTACAAAGTTTTACCCCTTCGGGGTAAAGGCATCTATACGGCTCATTACCCCAGCTTCCCGCCTGGGGTTAATATTGTTTATCGCCTTCGGCGATGGAGGTGAGATAGAAAAACCATCACAGCAAAAACCCATAACCAAACTTGACCATCACAGCTCCATAATTCAGATAATCCAATAAATGGTTAAAATTGGCAATTTGCCTGATGTCATCGTATATATCAGGTTCCTCCTGAAAAACTATAAGTACAAAATATCGATGTGTATTATTAAAAAGATGTTTCTCTACAACTGCTTATTCAAAAGCTTGCCAGAGTTAACCAGCTTCTCCACATACTTTTCATAGCGTGAGGCGTTTAGTGTATCGAGGTAAGTTTTGTTATGAAGATCGGAACCCAGGAAATCCACCATGCCCTCATCGATGAGCTTTTCGGCTATTTTCTTAGTCTGCTGGGAATAATAACCTGTTAATGATACAGTATTGACTTGAATGAAAATCCCCCTGTCTTTAAGTTGTTTATATTTATCGAAATTGTTGAACCAATAGGAAAATCGCTCTGCATGGGCCAGTATCACTTTATAGCCGTCAATTTGAAGATCAAACACAAATTGCTTAAAATTGGGGTGCTCAGCAAAAAAGCCCATTTCCACCAGTATGTAATTATCACCAAAGGTCATCAGTTCCCCGGCTTTCCTTCTTTGTTCAAAACCATCATCCAAAAGGTATTCGGCAGCGGCTTCCAGTTCAATGGGAATACCGGCTTCCTTTACGGCTTTTTTAACCTGTTCAAATCCGTCGTTAATGATCTTCGGGGTGTTCCGGTAAAACTCAAACTGAATATGCGGTGTGGTGATCAGTTTTTTGAAGCCCATATCGTGCATGCCACGGATCATTTCCACGGCTTCATCCATAGATTGCACACCGTCATCAATGGCCGGCACCAGGTGTGAGTGAAAATCAGTCCCGATTTGCGAGAAATCAACCGGTTTGGAAAGCTTTTTTGAACCAAAGAAATTATTGAATACACCCATGCGCGTATTGATTTAACGGTTTAGATATTGCTGTTCATAATATTTTTGATAATCGCCTGTAGTCACCCGTTTAAGCCATTCTTCATTTTCGAGGTACCAATCCACGGTGCGCTCAAAACCTTCATCAAATTTTATGGAAGGTTCCCATCCCAGTTCATTCCTGATCTTGCTGGCGTCGATGGCATAGCGCAGATCGTGACCGGCACGGTCTTTTACAAACGTGATCAACTGCGCGGAAGCACCTTCTTCCCGGCCGAGCTTTCTGTCCATTATTTCACATAATTTACGGATCAGCTTAATATTTTGCCATTCGTTATTGCCTCCCACATTATAAGTCTCGCCCAAGGTACCTTTATGGAATATCATATCGATGGCGGTGGCATGGTCTTCAACATATAACCAATCACGCACGTTTTCACCTTTACCGTAAACGGGCAAAGGCCTGCTGTTTTTAATATTGTTGATAAACAGCGGGAGCAACTTTTCAGGGAATTGATAAGGCCCGTAATTATTGGAACAGTTGCTTACAACAATTGGCAATCCAAAGGTATGGAAGTAAGCCCTTACCAAATGATCGGAGCCGGCTTTGGAAGCGGAATAAGGACTACGCGGATCATAAGCCGTGGTTTCCTTAAAGGGCTCATCTTCCATCTCTAGCGATCCATAGACCTCATCGGTGGAAACATGGTAAAAGAGACGGTCTTCCATATTGCCTTCCCAGATCGCTCTGGCAGCATTTAGCAAGTTTACGGTTCCAACAATGTTTGTAAAGATAAACTCATGGGGATTGGCAATGGATCGGTCTACATGCGACTCGGCGGCCAGGTGGATCACCGCATCGAAATTATGCTCCTTGAAAAGCTGTTGAACAAAGGCTTCATCCTGTATATCGCCCTTGATGAAATCATAATTAGGCTTCCCCTCGATTTCCTTGAGGTTTTCGAGGTTTCCGGCATAGGTTAGCTTATCAAGGTTTACAATGTGATATTGCGGATATTTTTTCACAAACAAGTGGATCAAATGCGAACCGATAAATCCGGCGCCTCCGGTTATTAGTATTTTTCGGGTTATCATCAACTTATTATTTTTTGTTCATTAATAAATAACGAATTATTGCTTGTTCTCTTTTTCAGCCAGGGCTTTTTCCCATTGCCAAGCTGTGCGCATCATATCATCCAGGTCGCGTTCGGCTTTCCAGCCCAGTTCTTTGTTGGCAAAACTTGTATCGGCCCACACCTTTTCCACATCACCCTGCCGGCGATCGACGATCTTATAGTTAAGCTTTTCGCCCGAAACCCGCTCGAAGGCATTCACCACCTCCAATACCGTATTTCCACGACCAGTACCCAGGTTAAACACCTCAAAACGCTTCTTGTTTTTTTCCTTGATAAATCGGTCCACGGCAATGACATGGGCCTTTGCCAAATCGACCACATGGATGTAATCGCGGATGGGCGTTCCGTCAGGCGTATCATAATCATTACCAAATACCCGCAAGGCCTCCCGCTTGCCGATAGCCGTTTGGGTGATATAAGGCACCAAATTGTCGGGCACGCCTATGGGATACTCCCCGATCAAAGCCGAATCATGCGCCCCAATGGGATTAAAATACCGCAAGGCGATGCCGTTGATGCCTTCATGGGCATTGATGCTGTCGTGTATGATCTCCTCCGATATTTGCTTGGTGTTCCCGTAAGGCGACCAGGCCTTTTGGATGGGCGAATCCTCCGAAACCGGTAATTGCTCGGGTTGACCATAAACCGTGCAAGAAGAGGAAAACACCAGGGCATGAGCACGGTGGTCCTTCATACAGCTTAATAAATTGATGAGCGAGCGCAGGTTGTTATCATAATACTTCAGGGGATTGGCAACCGATTCGCCCACAGCTTTGTAAGCTGCGAAATGGATCATTGCTTCCACATCAGGGTGCTTTTCAAAAAAGGTTTTGGTCTTGCCATATTCCGTTAGATCAAATTTTTCAAAAGCGGGCTTTTTACCGGTGATCTTTGCGATGTTGTCAACCACCTCGGGATAGGAGTTGGAAAGGTTATCCACGATCACCACTTCATAGCCATAGTTCTGCAGTTCCACCACAGTATGGGAGCCTATATATCCGGTGCCGCCGGTCACTAATATTTTCATAACTGATTATTTTCTGATTTGGATTGTAAAAATATAAATTATCCGGTGAAACCGAAGAAGTGTTTTGCAGGAAGTAAGAAAGTAGAGGGTAGAAAATAGAAGTTAGAACCTCAATAGCCTGCGGAAATAAATTATGGGGTGCTTTCAAAAAAGGATGGGCATGGGGTGCAACAAACACAGGAGGTAAGTTCTGTTTTATCCACTTACCTGTTTCCACCTAATGATTGTCTTTAGCGTAAAACCGATACAAATATCCTTACCACCCCCTCCGTTTCTCCATGCGTTTTTTTTATGGCCATACGAAGGAGCCCGCGGGTGAATTCCTGTTCGGCCTTAAAGAATGCCTTTATTTTCTGTGGAGGAAGAATGGTGGTGAGTTCCTGGTAAAAATTCCTTTTTATATCAATGATGTTTTGCTCATAACCAAAATGAGTATCAATCAGTTTATTAATATCTTTCTCATTTTCGTCCATCTCTTTCATGGCCTTTTTCTTGCGCAAGTGCATAAGCGATTCATTGGCGGCGATCTTCAATATCCAGGAACCGAGCTTCTCCGGTTCCTTCAGGCCGTCCAGTTTTTTCCATACCTTAATAAAGGTATCCTGTGTAATATTATCGGCGTCATCGTGAATAAAGACCATTTTCATCGCCAGGCCAAACACCCGCTTGCGGTATTTTCGCATCAGCTAGTAGAAACCCTGCCGTTGCTGCACGGGGTCCCGCAGCATGTCAAAGAGTTCTTTGTCCTTATAAGCCTGATCCTTCATCTACCTTAGCACAAATCAACGGTAAAGTTAACAAGTTATCGGTTTTGTTTAGGGTATGATGCAATAAAAAGGGGAGGGTTTAGGTGAGAAAGCCATGATCTAACATTTTTTTGTATTTCACTGGGTAAATTCATAAAGCTTATTTCAATATGTTAAGCACAGGCTAAAGCCTGAAAGAACGCAGCCCAGGGCAAGGACGGGCGAATGAATTTATTCATTCGTTCGGACGCCGCCCTGGGTTAGTAAACCAGCATCCCCTCTCAGGCTGAAAGCCTGAAAGAACTCAGCCCAGGGCATCGCCCTGGGATATAATTGAATCCTTTTATATCAGGCTGAAAGCCTGAAACCTTAATGTAAAAAACCCCCACCAATTCCATGACTGATGATGAGGGTTCAAATCTATTATACTCAGCAAATGTATTCTTAGCTAAAGCTTATACACCTGGTTATTCTCCAGCTTGTATTTTTCTCCCGACTCGGGGCAATAAGCCACACCTTCGGTATTAAAACGCAGGCGGTGGCCGTATTCACTCATCCATCCGATCTGTTTACCGGGATTGCCTACGACCAGGGCATAAGGCTTCACATCCTTGGTGATCACGGCGCCGGCACCAATGAAGCAGTATTCTCCAAGGGTATGCCCGGATACAATGGTGGAATTGGCTCCTATGCTTGCCCCTTTCTTTACCAGGGTTTCTTCGTATTTATCGCGACGGATAACTGCACTGCGCGGATTGGTAATATTGGTGAATACCATCGATGGGCCGAGAAACACATCATCTTCACAAATCACACCGGTGTAAATAGATACATTGTTCTGCACCTTCACATTGTTCCCTAATACCACACCGGGCGAAACCACTACATTCTGACCAATGTTGCATTTTTCACCCAGTTTGCTGTTTTTCATTATGTGAGAAAAATGCCAGATTTTGCATCCTTTACCAATTTCACAAGGCTCGTCGATAACGGCCGTTTCGTGGGCAAAATATTCATTTTCCATAATACGCTTTCTTTTTATTTACTTATTACAATACTCCAAAACCGCTGAAGTGATGAATTCCAACTGCTCCTCATCCAACTCGGTATGCATGGGTAATGAAATAACGGTTTTGCTTAATTTCTCGCATACCGGGAAATCACCTTCCTTGTATCGCGGATCGATATAAGCCTTTTGCATATGCAAGGGAACCGGGTAATACACGGCATTGGCAATGCCTTTTCCCTTAAGGTGCTCCTGCAAGCCATCCCTGTCAATATTTTTGGTTATTAATGTATATTGATGGAACACATGGGTGGAATGTTCCGCCCGTTTGGGAGTGATCAGGCTGGGATGGTTTTCAAAAGCCTTGTCGTAATAATCGGCAGCCTTGCGGCGATTGGCATTGTATTGATCCAGGTACTTCAGTTTTACATTCAAAACAGCAGCTTGCATGCTATCTAATCTTGAGTTTACTCCGACATAATCATGATAATAGCGGCGTGCCATACCGTGATTCACAACCACTCTTAGTTGTTGTGCCAGCTCATTATTATTGGTATAGATGGCGCCACCGTCACCGTAACATCCCAGGTTTTTGGAGGGGAAGAAGGATGTTGCCCCGGTATCGCCAATGGTACCGGCCATCTTCCGGCTTCCGTCTTTGTATATGTATTCTGTACCTATAGCCTGGCAAGCATCTTCAATTACATATAAGTTATGCTCTTTGGCAATCTCCATTATCGCTTCCATATCGGCACACTGGCCAAAAAGATGCACAGGAACAATGGCCTTGGTTTTTGGGGTAATGGCGTTGCGGATCGCTTGCGGATCAACATTAAAAGTATCTTCCTTAACATCGACCAAAACAGGGGTTAAACCTAACAAGGCAATAACCTCGGCAGTGGCGATAAAAGTAAAAGATGTAGTGATCACCTCATCGCCGGGCTTCAGGTCGAGGGCCATCATCGAAACTTGCAGGGCATCGGTTCCATTTCCGCAGGCTACTACATTATTTACATCAAGATATTGGGCAAGATCCGCTTCCAGTTTTTTAACAGCAGGACCCTTAATAAAAGTTGTTGAATCAATCACTTCCTGAATGGCGCTATCCACTTCTCCTTTAATTTTCTCGTACTGCCTCTTCAGGTCAACCATTTGAATTTCTCTCATCGGTATTCTTTTGTTATGTTAAACTTAATTTTCCAAAGAGCCACAAATATAGGCAAATATAACCGACCATGTAAGGCGGTATTAGGTTTTTATTACCTAAGTTGAGCGATTTGAACGCAGTGAAAAATCGCTTTACTTAGGTATAATCCCGATTTAGAAATTGTTGCTTTTCACCGAATGGGTGAGGTGAAAAGCTTACAATTTCTTTATCGTGAGCGAGAATCGCT
>JAIPAP010000029.1 GCA_021740045.1 Bacteroidales bacterium | reverse complement strand
GTATACTTTCGCCGGATATTGTGGGGGAAGATCATTACAATACCGCCCAGCGGGTTAAAGAGATATTGCAGCGCTACAAAGAGTTGCAGGATATTATTGCCATTCTGGGTATGGAAGAGCTTTCGGAAGAAGACCGCATGGTGGTACACCGCGCACGACGCGTAGAACGTTTCCTGTCACAGCCGTTCCACGTAGCTGAACAATTTACCGGTATCAAAGGTACTTTTGTGAACATTGAAGATACCATAAAAGGGTTTAAGATGATCTTGGATGGTGAAGTGGATGAGTACCCCGAATCGGCCTTTAACCTGGTGGGTACCATTGAAGAGGCCATTGAAAAAGGCAAGAAAATGTTGGCTGAAAGCGAAAATGAATAATTATGGCAGGAGAACCTGAAATAGTTCTGGAGATCATCACCCCGGATGAGCAGATTTTTAAAGGAAATGTTAGCCTTATTCAACTACCGGGTGTTGATGGTAAATTCGAGATATTGAAAAATCACGCTCCCTTAATTTCCGTACTTTCCGAAGGAAGTATTAAAATAAAAGATGAAAACACCCAGGAGCGGTTTTTCAAGGTGAAGGGAGGCGTTATTGAGGTATTGAAAAATAAGGTTCTCATACTGGCCGATTGATGTCTGGATATAATATTTCTCATGAATAAAGGTTCCCATTGGGAGCCTTTTTTGTTTTATGCCTTATGTTTTCGTCTTATTTAACATGATTTAGTATTGTAACTAAAGATCTATCAGTAATATACAGTAATTTGTATTACCTTTGATGATGTAAAATTCAAATGCCTGAATAAATGCAAATTATTAAGACCTATAGTCATATTAATGCAGTAGAATATATGAAAGTCCATAATAATGTGGAATATGAGGAGATACTGTCAATTATTAAGGATATTGATTCAAATAAATGCTCAGGGGCAGGGGATAACGCTGAAAATAACTGGGACATTGATTCACTCAAAAATGAATTTAAAACGAGACTTAAGGAATTGGGTTGGAAATCAAGGCTTTTAAAAAATATTGATCCAAAGGAAAATAGTATTACCTATGAAAGGTTTGAGATTTACTTGGCTCACAGGAAAAAGCAGGTTGCAGTTGAGATTGAGTTTACAGACTATAAAAAAGTTATGGAGGATTTTTTTGTGAAATATCCGGCATCATATAAATACTTTGATATACAAGTTGGAGTAGAAATTCTTCCTATGAGGTCATTTCACGAAGAATTAACCAGAGAAACTCCCTGGTTTGAAAAGGAAGTACATAATATTTTGGGACATGGACGCACAAATCCCCCGGTGCCGTTATGGATTATTGGTATTGAGCCGTGATAAACTTTAATGGGTTGAATACCAATTCTTTTAGATGTTTTCATCACGTTTTATCACAAATGAAAAAGATCATACTCATATTGCTTTTGAGCCTGCTGGTAAAAGGCTTGTATTCCCAGCAGCCCAACCTGGAAACCCTTTTCGACCGTGGAAAAACCGAAATGGACAAGGGGAACTATTACCAAGCGATCGATCTTTTCAACAGGGTGATCAAATACAATCCCAAAATTGAATATTTTTACATCAACCGGGGTTCGGCATGGAGTAAGCTGGGGGAATATGAAAAGGCCCTGCGGGATTATAATAAGGCTCTTGAATTAAATTTCCGCTCGGCGGAGGCTTATTACAACCGTGCCAATTTGTATGAAAAAATGGGGAAATATGAAAAAGCCATTGCCGATTATGCCCAGGTGATCATGTTGAATCCACGTTATGGCGAAGCTTATAATAACCTTGGCAATATCCGGGTTGAGAAAGGAGAATATAAAAAAGCCCTTCGTGATTTCAACATGGCCATCCTGGTCGACTCAGCCTTTGCCGAAGCCTGGTTTAACCGGGGCGTTGCTTATGGGAAGCTGGACAGTAACAAAAAAGAAATTAATAGTTATACGGAAGCCATCAAGATCGACTCCGGCTATGTTGAGGCTTGGTATAACCGGGCCCATGCTTACCAGGAATCAGGTCATTTGGAGAAAGCCTTGCAGGATTATAGCAGCGTGATAAGCCGCCAACCCGATCATGCAAATGCCTATTATAACAGGGGTATCCTTTATGAAAAACAGGGCGAACTAAAAAATGCCCTCCATGACTATAATAAGGCCATTAACTATGGATTGAAGTCCGCCAACGTGTTTAACAATAAAGGCCTGACGCATTTTTCACTGAAACAATATGACAGGGCTATCGTGTCCTTTACAAAAGCCATAGAACAGGATAGCACCATGGCAACTGCCTATAACAACCGGGGAATGGCAAAGAGTATGAGCGGTGAGGTGAAAACTGCATTAGATGATTTTGGCCGGGCCATTCGACTCAATCCGGATTATGCCGGCGCCTGGTTTAACCGGGGATTGGTTCACCATCATCTGAACAATCAAGCAAAAGCCTGTAAGGATTGGAAAAAAGCCCTGGAGCTGGGAAATGAAAAGGCAGGAGAATTTTTGGAGCGATATTGTGACTAATTTAGCAATTAATATTTACCTTTGATACCATCATCACTCAGGATCATATCATGGAAATACTAAAACCCATAATAACAAAAACCTTTAACCATGCTAAAACAAACATTTTCAACCTCAGTTGCAGCCTTACTTTTGCTTGCTGTACTAAGCATTTATTCTTGTGAAAAAGATGATGGGAACAACGTAAACACAGCTCCCACATGTACAATCACCAATCCAGGAACAGGGACGGAAATCATTCAAGGCACTATTGTAACCATTTCTGCTGATGTAAAAGATGATGAGGAGAACATTAGTAAAGTTATCTTTTTTGTGAATGATGAGGTTATGGATACTGTAAATTCCTCTCCGTACATTTATGAATGGAATACTGCCGACGATACCTTAGGTTATCATACCATCAAAGTGATGGCCGTGGATAACGAATCGGAGATGGGAGAAGACGAAACAGAGGTCAATATTGTAGATGCCGATGGGAAAGCATGCCCTCGTAGTCCGATAGTGGATTATGAAGGACAAACATACAGGACGGTAATGATAGGAGATCAATGCTGGATGGCCGAAAATTTGAACCTTGGCCAAATGATAGACGGACCCATTGAAATGAAAGATAATGATACTATTGAAAAATATTGCTATGATAATGATCAGGCCAACTGTGAAGAATACGGAGGATACTACCAGTGGGACGAGTTGATGCAATATACGGAAAATGAAGGAGCTCAGGGCCTGTGCCCGGAAGGCTGGCATATTCCAACGGATAAAGATTGGATGATACTTGTTGGCTATGTTGGTGAAAATGCAGGTTATAGGTTGAGGAGTAGTTATGGTTGGAATGGAAATGAAAATGGCACTGATGAGTTTAATTTTACCGTCCTGCCCGGGGCCTACCGTCCGGAGGGAGGAAATTTCGAAGATCTCTCAATTTCGCTTCTTGGATATGTTGCATCCTTCTGGACTTCCTCAGAAGCCGAAAATGAAGCATATGCCTGGCGCTGGAGTTTTGATTATGAATCGGATGAACTCTATAGAGTTGATCTTAAAAAGAATCGGGGGTACAGTGTTCGATGTATAAAGAATATGGAATAAAAAAACCCGGAACATTGTCCGGGCCCTAATTTCGTGGTACCACCCGGAATCGAACCAGGGACACACGGATTTTCAGTCCGTTGCTCTACCAACTGAGCTATGGTACCTTGTCATTTGACTGGCGCAAAAGTAATACAGTTTTCTGTAATTTTCGAATATCCAACCCAAAATTTCCTGAAAAATTGTTGTAAGCCCCTGAAATTTAAACTAATTCTTGATAAGTTTTTGCATTTTTATTCAGACCTTTGCGCCCCTCAATGCAAAACATGGTAATCGACATAGGGAACACACTTACCAAGCTGGCGGTCTTTCAAAATGACAAGCTTGTGGAGAGCTATTCCTTTAAGGGCATCTCAAAAGAAACTATTGCGGGCATCCAAAAGAAATATCCAGGGCTTAAGAAATGCTTAATTAGCAGTGTTGTTGACGTGAGCCCGGATATTAAACGATTTTTGGATGAAACGATGAATTATTTCCAGCTTGATGAAACCACTCCCCTACCCCTTAAGGTGAACTACAAAACTCCGGAAACTTTAGGAAATGACAGGATAGCAGCGGTTGTTATGGGAAATGCCTTGTATCCTGATGAAAATGTACTGGTTGTTGAAGCCGGAACCGCTATAACTTACGATTTTGTTGATGGGCAAGGGATTTATCACGGGGGTGGAATTTCGCCGGGCATCGATATGCGTTTTAGGGCCTTAAATTCGTTTACCCATAAATTACCATTGATCGAAAAGGCAAAATCGCCTGGATTGATCGGTAACAGCACAACAGATTCAATTTTATCGGGGGTGATGAACGGGGTGATTGCCGAAGTGGATGGAATAATCGATAATTATAGAAACTATACTGATAATCAATTAAAAGTGGTTATAGGGGGTGGAGATTGCTTTTATTTTGATAGAAAGCTAAAAAATAACATCTTTGTACTCCAAAATATAGTGATTGAGGGACTAAATAAAATACTATTGTACAATTTTGAGTAGGACAGATTTGAGAAAAACAAGCATAAAATATCATCTGGCAGCAGTGATTCTGCTATTTGCAACAACCATCAATCTTGAAGGTCAAAACAGGGTTACATCACCATATTCACGATTTGGGGTGGGCGATTTAAGTCAAAGTTCAAATTCTTATTTCTTATCCATGGGAGGAGCCACCATTGGAGCACGAAGCGCAAGGTATATCAACGTTACTAATCCAGCATCGTACACCGCTTTTGCTGCTCAATCTTTTGTATTTCAGGGTGGTGTTTATAACCGTTATGCCAACCTGAAAACCGAGGAAATGAGCGAGACCGGCAATTATACATCACTGGGCAACCTGGTTTTTGGATTTCCGGTTACTAAATGGTGGAAAGCGAGTTTTGGCTTGCTCCCCTACAGCAATGTGGGATACAACGTTAATAACACCCGTTTCGTCGAAAACGTGGGCGATGCCCTATATCGCTATGAGGGATCGGGAGGATTGAGCCGGTTTTATATTGGAAGCGCTTTTCAACTTGGGAAACATTTTTCGGTAGGAGCCAATGCTTCATATATGTTTGGTAATACCGACAGAACCAACAGTGTGTTTTTTCCTGATTCATTGTTTATGATCAGCTCACGCAGGGTGCGTTCCGTGAACATACAAGATGTTTATTTTGAATATGGGCTTCAATATCATAACGCCTGGGAAAATGACCTGTATGTTGATGTAGGCGCTACATTCCAAAACTCCTGGGATCTTCATGCCGAAGAATCGGTTATAGGAGAAACTTTTCTGGGTGACCCTGAGGAATCAATATCCATTGTAAAAGATACTGTTAATACCCACACAACCGAGGGAAGTGTTACTTTACCCATGAAGTACGGCATAGGTGTAGTGGTAGGCAAACGTAACCGCTGGTTGATAGGAATGGATTACGAAACCCAGCAATGGGAAGATTATAAAGGATTTGGCGAGGCGGACTCGCTGGTGAACAGCAGTCGTTTATCAGTAGGAGCCGAAATTACCCCCGACGCCACCAGTATCTCAAGTTATTGGAGCCGGATGCGTTATCGATTGGGATTCAGGTATTATAATTCCTACCTTAACTTGAACGATAACCAGATAAATGAATTTGGCATTAGTTTTGGTATTGGACTACCCATAAGAGGTTCCAACACCATGGTCAATCTCGGGGCTGAAGTCGGAAAGAGGGGAACAACGGCCGATAATTTAATAGAAGAAAACTTTATCCGGTTAAGTTTGGGATTGTCGATACAGGAACTGTGGTTTGTTAAACGTAAATACAATTAAATTTCTAAAATATAATGAAAACAACAGGCAAAATGAAAAAGGTAGTATTTTCAGTTGTTTTAGGGGCACTAATGAGCATGTTTTTGATTGATGGTGCCCGGGCACAAACAGAGGCTGCAAAAGAGTTGCCTAAGTATGGTGAAGACAGCGTTAAATGTGTAATGAATCTTTCGCTGTACCGGGAGTTCGCAAAACAAGATAATTATGCTGATGCATTGGATCCCTGGCGCTGGGTTTTTAAGCACTGCCCGGTGTCATCGCAAAATATATATATTGACGGAACTAAGATAATGGATTGGCTAATAGCAAAGGCCGAGAATGACGAAAAGAAGCAAGGCTATATTGACAGCCTTATGATGGTTTATGACCAGCGCATTAAATATTATAACCGTGAAGGCTATGTACTGGGACGCAAGGGCGTTGATCTCTATAAATACCGTCCGAATGCTTCCAGGGAAATTCACGATATTTTAGGTCGATCCATTGATTTACGGGGCAATGAATCTTCTTCAGCAGCTTTAGCCTATTATTTTAGGGCTACCCGCGATATGGTGGAAAAAGATGAAGTTGAAAAAACAGTATTGGTCAATGCTTTTGATAAGGTGATGAGCATTATTGAATATAACATTGAAAATGGAAACAAAGCTTCTCGCTACCAGAATGTTAAAGGTTATATAGAAAATGTTTTTGAACCCTATTCAAACTGCGAAGACCTGGTAATGATCTATGGAAAGAAGTTCGAGGAGAATCCCGAGGATAAAGAACTCCTTGAAAAAATTACCGGCTTGCTGGAAGATAAGGATTGTAAGGATTCCGATCTCTATTTCAACACCATGAAGAAATATTACGAAATAACCGATGATCCAACCGTAGCCTTTGAATTAGGTCGTATGCTGATGAAAGAAGAAAAATCGGAAAAGGCGGTTAATTACCTGCAAAAGGGTTCGGAAATGAAAGATAAGGTAAAACGTGCCGATGCCTATCTTCTTTTGGCTGAAACCTACAGGAAGCTGAAAGATTTTCCCAAGGCCCGTGAAGCGGCTCTTAATGCAACCGAATTGCGACCGAAAGATGGTAATCCTTATCTGCTTATCGGCAACTTATATGCTGCCAGCGCTGAGCAATGCGGCGATAATAAGTTAACGAATAAAGTAGCTTACTGGGTTGCCGTTGACATGTATCAAAAAGCAAAAAATGTAGACCCCACTGTATCGGATGTGGCTGGTGATTTGATCAAGTCGTACCGTCAACAGTTTCCAACAGCCGAAACCATCTTCTTTTATGACCTGAATGAAGGTGACAGTTATAAAGTGGACTGCTGGATCAATAGAACTACAACAGTTAGAGCAGCGCCATAATGGATATGAATTGAAGAAGTCTTCATTATACAAACGAAAGTTTAGCGTTTACGGGAACACTTAAAAAGCATAACGAGCCATTGAACGGGTTCATAAAAGCAGCAGGAAGCATTGTCATATTTATTTTACTGACAATGCTTTTTGCGTGTGAGAACGACCCCGAGGTCGTTAAAAAGATTACCCAACGCGATACCCTTCCGCTGGAATCGGCCAAGGACATCGATGTGCTATACAGTGAATACGGCGAAGTTCAGTTTCGGTTAAAAAGCCCACAGCTCGATCACTATGATAAAAAGGAACCTTATATGGAATTTCCAAAAGGGTTTCATATCTGGTTTTATGATACCTTACAAAATGTGAAATCGGAAGTTTCGGCTAATTACGGTATACGCTATACCAAAAAGAAAATGATGAAGGCAAAGGAAAATGTTGTGGTTGAAAACAAGAAGAATAATGAAGAACTGAGAACCGAAGAATTGATCTGGAAGGAGCGGGAACATAAAATATATTCTGATAAATTTGTAACCATAAAAACACAAGATAAGATCATTTACGGGGTTGGATTTTCCGCAAATGAAGATTTCACCAATTGGACGATAAAAGATCCCAGGGGTGAATTCAAAATAAAACAAGAAGAATAACCCGGTAAATGTTTATTAAGCAACACACCCATGAATAACTGGATGATAATTCTGGTTACCCTTGTATTGTCGGCCTTCTTTTCCGGAATGGAAATCGCTTTTGTTAGTTCCAACAAACTTAAAATAGAACTCGACCGGCAAAGGGGATTAATCTCAGCAAAGGTTCTGTCCAGGTTTGTGCAGTCATCATCCGATTTTATCGGAGCTTTATTACTGGGAAATAATGTTGCCCTGGTTATCTACGGTATTGCCATTGCCCTGATACTGGAACCGGCCATCATAAGTTACCTGCCTGCTCATCTCGAAAGTGAGTTGCTTATCCTGCTGCTACAAACGGTTATTTCAACCATCATAATTTTGATTGTCGCCGAGTTTTTACCCAAGGTATTTTTCCGCATATACTCCAACACCATCCTGAATATTTTCGCCATTCCGATAGCGATATTGTTTTATATCTTTTACCCCATTAATTATCTGTTTATCGGGATTTCGGAATTTATTCTAAAAAATCTGTTCAGGGTCCGGTTTAAAGAAGAGTCATCAAAATTTACGTCAGTCGATCTCGATAACTTTATCAAAGAATTTCATAACAGCGATATGGATGAGGGCGACATACAGTCCGAGATTCAGATGTTTCAAAATGCCATAGAGTTCAAGAGTGTGAAGCTGCGCGAATGCATGGTGCCCCGTCCCGAAATTGTGGCACTCGAAGAAAACGAAACCATTGAAGAACTGAGGCAATTGTTTATTGAGAGCGGCCATTCCAAAATATTGGTATTTAATGAATCTATTGATAATATCGAGGGATATGTCCATCATTTCGACATGTACCGGCGGCCCCGTGATATTCAATCCATCGTAAAACCCTTGCTTTTTGCACCGGAAACCATGCTGGCCAATGAGATTCTCACCCGTTTTATTAAGGAAAACCGGAGCATAGCCATTGTGGTTGATGAATTTGGTGGAACTTCCGGTATGGTCACCCTCGAGGATATCATCGAGGAGATATTCGGCGAAATAGAAGACGAATATGATACCGAAGAACAGGTAGAGGTCCAGAAAAACGAATTGGAGTACATCTTTTCAGGTCGCCTTGAAATCGATTACCTCAATGATAAATACAAGCTCGATCTGCCAACGTCTGACGATTATGAAACCCTTGCCGGATTAATCATCAATCATCATGAAAGCATACCCGAGCTGGATGAAGAGATCACCATAAATTCATTCCGTTTCATAATTCTGGAGGCATCGGAGAACCGGATTGAGAAAGTATTGCTAAAGCTTGAGAAATAGGGTGCTGTCCACGCGCCTGAAAAGGGTCTTTGTGTTTCATTGTCAGGCTGAAAAAATTTAGCGATTCCTGAATTAATGTTGGAAAGCTGGACAAATATTGTAAATTTGCACATTTCTAAAAAATAGCTGAAAATCATATAAACTCTAAGAAAAGATGGCTTTAATAGGTAGTATTAGGAAACATTCAGTTTTAGTTATTATCGTTATAGGTGTTGCATTAGCAGCATTTGTGCTGGGCGATTTTCTTCGTAAAGGACCACAGCGTCCCGAAAACGTAGTAGGCGAGGTTGAAGGTGAAGAAATCAAAGCTCCTGAATTCAATAAAAAGGTTGAAGAAAACATTAATATGCGCAAGCAAAGCCAGGGGGTTACTTCATTGTCGGAAGAACAGCGTTTCCAGATCCGTCAGTCCACCTGGAACCAAATGGTTAGGGACGTCATCATGTCCCAGCAGTATGAAGAACTTGGATTAACCGTACCCGTTGAAGAACTGGAAGACCAGATCATGGGCAAAAATCCGCACCAGTACATAGTTCAGAATTTTAAAGACCCCCAAACCGGTCAGTTCAGTCCCCAAATGGTGACCAATTTCCTTCAGCGCCTCGATGAGGTTGACCCGGAGATGAAGCGGCGTTACTTGCTTATCGAAGAAGCCATTAAGGATGACAGGAAGATGAAAAAATACAATGCCCTGCTTACCAAGGCGTACTATATGCCAACTGCCCTGGCCGAAAAGGATTATCTGGATCAAAATCAGCAGGCAACCTATAAATTCTTCGGCAAGCGTTATGGTGATATTGCCGACACATTGGTGAAGCTTGAAGAAAGCGACTATGAAGACTACTATGAAGAACACAAGCATGAATATGAAACCGAGGCTAATGTAGACCTGGAATATGTAGTCTTTGATGTGAAGCCTAGTAAAGAAGACCGTAAGCAGATCGCCGAAAATGTTGAGGAGTTGTTTCAGGATTTCAAAGAATTCAGTAACCCGGCTGATTTCGTTGACAGGACTTCCGACAAGCGTTATGACAGCACATGGCATGCAAAAGGTGATTTACCCGTAAGAATAGAAAATAAACTTTTCAATGCCGAACTTGGCACCTATGTAAAACCCTTTGTGAAGAACAACAAACACTACTTTGCCAAGCTACTGGATGTACAACAGCGCCCCGATTCGATGAAAGCCAGTCATATTCTTATCTCTTATCAGGGCACAAGAACGGCTCAGCAACAACAAATAACCCGTTCAAAAGAAAGAGCAGAAAAACTGGCCGATAGCTTGCTCCAGGTACTCAAAAAGGAGCCTTCTAAATTGCAGGGGCTTTCTATTCAATATTCCGATGATCCATCAGCTCAGCGTAATCAAGGAGATCTGGGTTGGTTTGAAGACGGAGCTATGGTTTATCCCTTTAACCAGGCCGTTCTCAAAAATGATGTAGGTGATGTTGTAAAGGTTGAATCACAGTTCGGTTATCATATTGTGCGGGTAGATGACAAAAAAGAGCCTGTTAAAAAAATAAGGGTGGCATTGTTTGAAAGATCAATTGAACCCAGCAGCGAAACTTTCCAGAAAGTATACGTAAGCGCCAGCCGCTTTGCCGGAGAAGCTGATAATATTGAGCAATTCGAGCAAATGGTTAAAGAACAGGGGCTTAACATGCGTAGCGCCGATGATGTTGAGAAAATGAGTAACAACATCCCCGGTATTGAATACCCGAGGCAAATCATCCGGTGGGCTTTTCGTGAAGACACCAAAGAAGGTAATATTTCACAGGTTTTTGATATGCGGGAAACTTATGTTGTTGCCGCCCTGGAAAACAGAACCGAAAAAGGAATAGCGCCACTTGAAGATGTAAAGGAAAAGATAGAACCATTGGTTCAACGGGAGAAAAAAGCTTCGATGATCATGGAAGATATTGAAGAAGCCTCACAGGCATCAGGCGAGATCAATGCTATAGCCAACAGCCTGGAACTTGATGTGAACAATGATACCATTCAATTCTCATCCAATAATATTCCCAAATACGGCCGGGAACCTAAAGTGATCGGTCACATTTTCGGTATGGAGCCCGGAATAACATCAACACCGCTAAAAGGCGAAATGGCCGTATATATGGTTGCCCTGGATAAGTTGATACCTGCCGAAGAAAAAGAGGAATACAGCGGTATGAAATCACGTCTCGAAGGGTCCTTTAAAGCAAGAGCAAGCCGGTCGATATATCAGGCATTGGAAGAAAAAGCAGATATTGACGACAATCGTGTATTCTTTTACTAAGAACTGAATTATTTGAGTTAACATATTGGCTTATGAGAAGGCGTCCTGCGGGGCGTCTTTTTTTTGTCCTGATGATATAGTGGTCCATCATAAATTCCAAAGGATTATCTACATGGAGTTGTGAATTAAATCATATGATTCCTAACCGTATCCTGTTTAAGGAATACGAACAGGAGGAAAGTAAAGGCGATTAACGAAGAACCCCCATAGCTTATAAATGGCAATGGTATTCCGATTACCGGCGCCAGTCCGATGGTCATCCCGATGTTAATGGCGAAATGAGTGAAGAAAATGGCCGCCACACAATAACCATAAATGCGGCTAAAACCGGATCGCTGCTTTTCGGCAAGCATGATTATACGTACCAATAACAGGGCAAAGATGATGACAACAAACGAGGATCCAATAAAGCCCCACTCCTCTCCTACTGTACAAAAGATAAAATCAGTGCTTTGTTCGGGAACAAAATTATATTTCGTTTGCGTTCCTTTAAGGAAGCCTTTGCCGGAGAAACCTCCTGAGCCAATGGCAATTTTCGATTGGTTTACATTATATCCCGCGCCTTGCACATCGGTATCTTTCCCTAATAGCACATTAATACGGGTTTGTTGATGAGGTTCCAAAAAGTTGTTAAACCCATAATCGACGGAATAGGAAAAGCCGGCTGCCAAAATAAACAAACCGATCATGGCCGCAACGTTGCGGGTATTTCGCTGGATAAAAAACATCATCAAAATGGTAACAGCTCCCAAAACCCCAATGATGATAAGCTTTTCGAATAAAAGTGTCATAAGGAAGATAATGGCCGTAATAATGCCGAATACCAGGATATTCCCCGAAAGACCTTCCCGGTAGAGCACAATGATAAAAGCCAGGAACACAAGTGCAGAACCGGTGTCGTTTTGGGCAAGGATTAAAAGCAGGGGGATTCCCATAAATACAACGGAAAAGAATCGGTTCTTAAGGGAGTTGGGGTGTATGCTGATAGAGCTTAAAAAACGTGCAATTGCCAGGCTAGTTGCGAACTTGGCAAATTCGGCAGGCTGAAGGGCAAAGCCGCCTATCTGAAACCACGACCGTGAACCGCCAATTTCTTTACCAAAGAATAATACAGCCACCAAGCTGATAATAACCATGATATAAATAGGGTAAGAAAAGTTGGCAAAGAACCGGGCATCAATCAATAACACGAATATGGCAATAACAAGCGAAACACCTGTCCACATGAGCTGCTTTCCATGTTTTTGCGTTAAATCGAATAAGGCGGTATGTTCAGCATCATAGTTGGCTGCATATATGTTGACCAGGCCTATGACCAAAAGTGCCAGGTACAGTAAAACACTCAACCAGTCGAGGTTTCCGAATACGTTTATGGTGCGTTGTTCTCTCACTCTTCTTCCTCTTTATCTTTTTTCGAAGGATCAAGCAGGTTTCCTTCCAGCATTCGTTTTTCCAACCAATTACGATTGATCTCGCGATTAAGGTATTTTTCTATCATTAGTGTTGATATTGGTACTGCCCATTTGGAACCATAGCCTGCATTTTCAACCACTACCGATAAGGCAATCTTTGCATTGTTTTTGGGAGCGTAAGAAATAAAAAGTGAATGGTCGTCGCCATGGGGATTTTCAACCGTTCCCGTTTTTCCGGCCATGGGAATGCTATCGATATTATACCATCGGGCGGTGCCATGCTCACCTACAAACACCTGGTGCATTCCCTCAATGATTGGTTCAAAATCGGCGCTGTCCAGCGTTGACCTGTGCATTTCCGGTTTAATGATATCGGTGTTTTCACCCTCTCCTATTTGAGAAACCAGGTGTGGTGTATAATACACTCCCCGGTTAGCAATAGTGGCAGCAAAATTGGCCAGTTGAAGTGGCGTTACCAGTATCTCACCCTGCCCGATGGCCAGCGATCGTATTGTAAGTGCATTCCAGTGGCCTTTACCGTAAATATCGGAATAATAATCAGGCGGTGGAACGTTACCGTTTAATTCATAAGTGAGGTCAGTATCGAATTTATGACCGAATCCAAGGCTTGTTACGTGTTTACGGTAGGTTTTATAAGCTTCCTCCGGGTTACCAAACGTTGGCTTATTAATAAAGTTTCTGAAAACCTTCCAGTGATAGGGATTACATGATTGTTGGATAGCCTCAATTAAATCGAGGGGTGTAACGTGATAATGTGTGCATTTTATAGGCCATGATTCTTTCCCCTGGCATTTAAACATGGTATGCTTTGAAATAGCATTTTCATGCAACCCGATAAGGTCGGTAACCAGTTTAAAGGTGGACCCCGGTGGGTATTGTCCCATGATAGCACGATTCAATAAGGGGTTAATGGTATCCTTGTTCAATTTAATAAAATTCTTGGTACGCTCTCGTCCAACCAGCAGATTGGGATCATATCCCGGGCTGGTTACAAACGCTAATATTTCGCCGGATGAAGGCTCAATGGCAACAATGCTTCCCTTCTTTTTGCGCATGAGCTTTTCTCCATATGCCTGTAATTCGGCATCCAGGCCTGTATAGAGGTTTTCACCCATGTGAGCAGGTTTATCGTATTTACCATTTTTAAAACTCCCCATATTGCGATTAAAAACATCAACCTTTATCACCTTAAGACCTTTTTTACCCCTGAGCTCTTTTTCATAAGTTTTTTCAAGGCCGCTAATGCCAATGTAATCTCCTTGCCGGTAATAATCATCCCGTTTTAAAACGTTCTTAGATACCTCGCCCACATAGCCTAAGGTATGTGCAGCAATAGGGGAGGGGTATTTCCTGAGGGTGCGCGATTGAACGAAGAAACCCGGGAACTTGTAAAGCTTCTCTTCCAGGAAAGCATATTCCTCCATTGATAATTGTTTGAGAAAGATGGAAGGCCGATGATATGAGTAGTTTTTAGCCTTTTTTAAACGCTCCTCATAGTTTTTTTTATCGATGCCGATCAAATTACAAAACTCGGTAGTGTCAATGTCATTAACATCGCGGGGAACCACCATTAAATCGAAAGCCGCTTCGTTATGCACCAATATCTTGCCATTGCGGTCATAAATCAATCCTCGTGCCGGATATTGGGTTATACGGCGAATTACATTGTTGGTGGCGGATAAGATATAGCTTTTATCGATGATCTGAAGATAGAACAAGCGTCCGATAAATATCAACCCGACAAGCACAATGGTGGATATAATGATGTAACTACGGTTCTTATACGACTTTTTCATTTAGTCAATCTGCAATATTTGGTGATTAGCCGATAAGCTGATGCCCTTTATCAATACGAAGTCTCAAGCATATTTAGTATGATGATCTTTCATTTTATACGCTAATTTCAAGTGTGTTCCCTAAAACATGTGCTTCCGCTCAGGATCACATAATATCATTTCGGCAGGTAAAAATAATCATTAAATAACCGCGGTGCCACCTACTTATTAATAATAATAGGAGGTGTTTGTATGGTATTGCTTTTATGTAGCTCCCGGTCTACAATGTAGGCTTCAAACCGGATGGTATCATAAGGGGAATTATAATTATTGATAAACAGAGTGTCTTCGATAGTGCCGCTAATGGGTTTTTCAACACCCTCGTCAAGCAACATGGGTATGCGGGAGTTAAAGGTGATAGTATCTTCCTGTTCGGTTTCAGGATTATAAACCGTAATGAAGACCTCCTCAAATGTACCGTTGCGGCGTTCGAAATAGGAAATAAAGAGGTTGTATTTATAAGGCTCGGCTGTATCTTGATTTGTCAAGCCTATATCGCCATCTCCATCAGTAAATGAGAACTTCAACACCCCGCGTTCATCGATAGTGGTATCGTTGTTAAGGATAAGAAATTGTTCAAATGTAATCTCAGGCTCAACTGGGTAATTTTCCTCCTTTACGCATGAAAACATCAGCGTGGCAATAACGAGGCCTAAAATGAAATTATGTGCGTATGATCTCTTCATCGATGGCTGATTAGAACCCAAATTGAGCGATTCTCGCTCACGATTTAGAAATTGTAAGCTTTTCACCTCACCCATTCGGTGAAAAGCCACAATTTCTAAATCGGTCCCGATGCTTCGGGATAAGTAAAGCGATTTTTTCCCGATTCCTCGGGATTCAAATCGCTCAACTTAGGTAGAAGTTTGTTGACTTCGATTATCCGCTTTCCAGAATAAAACATGAATTAAGTGTAATTGTTGTTCACACCCCTTTTTGAAAGGAGATTTTTATCCCTTAAGGCTTTCCATTGATCCGTTCGATAATTTCGGGTGAATCATTATAGGGCGAATTCACCGCTTTTGAAACCGGATATGCTTCCAGGTTATCCGATGGATAGGGGACAAGCAGTGATTTTAAATCTTCGGTGTTGTTAAGCTCCAGCCAAGCCTTTTCATGATCGGGGCTTAAAATCACTGGCATGCGATCGTGAAGCGATTTTACCAGGTCATTAGCCTGGGTCGTAATTATGGAAAAGGTATGAATGGTTGCACCGCTCTCATCTTTCCAGCTATCCCATATACCGGCCATGGAAAACAAGTTGTTGCCCTTATGAATGATCCGGTGTGGAATTTTTTCCTTGTTGCGCTTCCATTCATAAAAACCATCCGAGGGAACCAAACATCGCTTGCGGCGAAATGGGTGCTTAAATGACCCTTTCTTGTCAAGAGTTTCGGCACGGGCATTGATAAGTTTATTACCGATGCGTTTATCCTTAGCCCAGAAAGGAATTAATCCCCAGCGAAAAAAATTGAGCTTTTCAGGTTCGGTATTGGTGATAACAGGTAACTGCTGGGTTGGAGCACAATTATAACGTGCAACATATGGGCTATCGCCCCCGTAAGTTCCGAAACGCTCATTAAGCTCGGATTCGTTAACGGTTAAGGAAAAGCGTCCACACATAATGAATTGATTAAATTTGTTATATAAAAATATAAACAGTTGACGAATGAGGTTGTTCCATTTGTATCTTCGTTTGATATAAAGATAAACATTTGAAAAAAAACCGGAGGAATCATGAATAATAATTATGCTGATTACTTTAGCGACAGTGCTTTTTGGAGTAAAGTAGGACGGGTTATACGTAAGGCCGGTAAAAAGCTTATTTATCTTTCCCTGATATTGTATTATACCATGCGGCAAGGGGAAATACCTCCGCAGGACAAGCTCATAATACTGGCCGCCCTTGGCTATTTTATATTTCCATTGGATTTTATCGCCGACGTATCGCCAGGCATTGGATATATGGATGATTTTGGGGCCCTTTTAATGGTTTATAGCAAGGTGGCACCCTATGTTACTGATGAGATCAAGGACAAGGCTAAATCGAAATTATCCACACTAAGTGGTGAAAAAGAACCTGACTTACAGACCTCCGAGTTTGAGGATATAGAATAGTTTAAAATTTTAACTTCGCGCTTAAGAAAAATTTATATATTTATCGGGCAATAATAATCATTAAAATTGCGCGAATATGGCCAGTATAATTCTTTCAAATGAGGAATTGATCAATATCCTAAACGCCAACGATCTGATTCCTGATATTGTAACGGATGTAAAAGCCGTTGAAGATTATATTACACTTAAACTTAATACCAAAAGTTTTTTAAAACCCTATATTCCCATTACCCTGCGTTATTATGAATACGCCAATGACCACATCGTATTAAGCATCGAAACCGATTGGTTGACACGCAACATGGCTTCACTGATAAATATTAACAAGATATTGAACAACCGTGTAAAAAGCAATCTTATAAAATTCGACTTCCCTTGGATGTACATAGAGATACATCAACTTTTGGATAAAAACACCAAAGGCCTGCAAGTTAAGAATGTTGTATTCTCTAACGGACGCTATACTATCGTTTTATAACCATATTTATTTTTCGATGAATCTTTTGTAGTGTTCATAGCGCTCAAAAATGTCGTGAACATAATTAAAAGGCTCCTCTCCCCGGCAATATCCATAATTGACCACTTTATCATTGTAATACTTGGGTTTTGATTTTTGAAGGATATAGTAAGCTGTGTTATCTTCCCATTGGTTCTCATCGCGTCCATATTTGGAAGCTAAGCGCCTTGCATCGCTTACATGACCCTGCCCAACATTGTAGGAGGCCATAACAAACTTCATGCGCTGGGTGGAATCAGGGATTTTTTTCCAGTATTCCAACAGGTCCGCAATAAATGCTGCACCTCCTTTAACGCTTGATTCGGGGTTTGAAAGATTACTAACGCCATAATGGCTTGCCGTTCGCGGCATAAGTTGCATTAACCCTTTGGCTCCGGCCCAGGACCTAACAGATGGATCAAAGCGAGATTCCTGATAGATCATCGACGCCAGCAGGCGCCAGTCCCAGTCAATTTGTTCGGCATATTTCTTTATAATAGGATCATATTTGGAGATACGGTTGCCTGTTTTGGAGTAGAACTCGCTCTTAATGCGTCGTTTCCAGGCTTTGGTGTTTTCAAAATATTTGTTGTAAATCACATAGTAATCAGGTTCCTTTCGCATTTTGTCTATCCACTCGTTAACGGCCTCGAGTAATTTTGGGGAGTTATTTCTAACAGCCCAGGCAATTCGCTGCGAAAAACTTAACGGTACACTAATATCAAGAATAGGGTAGTAAGTTTTGTTAAGTGCCGCTATATTATGATCGGCCACAGTGTATTTAATATTCCCATCGCGCACCATCTTGATAAGGTCTTCTGTAGTAAGGTCACCCGATACCGTTTGTATATCGATATCGGCTCCCATCTCGGCCGAAAGATTAACCAAACGGTGATAATAAGAAGAGTTTTTACGCACATGCACTTGCTTTCCGATAAGTTCCAATGGATCACGGATAAGCTTCTTGTCAATTTGGTGCAGTTTCATTCTTCGCCAGTTATCTGGCTTTTTCTGAACCAGCGACTGGTGTGTAGTAATATGATGCCGGGTGAAAGTTACCTTTCTCTTACGCGGTTTGGTAATGGTCAATCCATGAGCAATAATATCACCATCACCGTTATTAAGCATTTCTATCATTTTATTAAGGTTTTCAGCCACGACCATTTCAAGCTTAAGGTCGAGATAATCGGCCAGCCTTTCGAGCAATTCATATTCATAACCCATGGCTTTTCCTCGATAAAGAAAATAACTGGTAGAGCTATAGGTGGTAATCGCCTTTAAAACACCATCTTCTTTAATTTTTGGAAGATCTCTCGACACTTTTATTTCCACTGTTTCTTCCGAACCTTGTTGTCCGGATTCTTTCTGACCACCGGTTTGTATATTCTGACAGGCTGAAAAGCCTAGTAAGATTGCAATAAGTGTTAAAATGTAAAGTTTTTGCATACTGTAATTATTTTAATTTTAGCCTGTTTGTATACTATACAACAGGATTCAACGTAATTTTGCTCAATATCGATTTGTTTAGCATTTGAACAAACAAGTATTAATGGAGCTTAAAAGTAGTAAATAATCAGTATACAAGGAATATGGCAGAATACGATGCGCAACAAAATTATATGATCGAACTTCGAAACCTGAAGCTAGCCGATTATAAAGACCTGGAGAAATCCATGGGGAAGGCCTATGCCGGGATCAGGGAAGAAGTTTGGACCCGCGAGGAGATCAAGCGCTTACTGGATCAGTTTCCCGAAGGACAGATTTGTCTTGAGGTTAACGGAATGGTGGTAGCAGTGGCCTTATCCATTATTGTGAACTATGCTAAATACGGTGACAATCATAGCTACAACCGGATTATCGATAATGGAAAGTTTGGAACCCACGATCCTAACGGGGATGTCTTGTACGGGATTGATGTTTTTGTCCACCCCGATTATCAGGGAATGCGATTAGCAAGGCGACTTTATGATGCCCGTAAGGAATTATGTGAAAGCCTTAATTTGCGCTCCATAGTAGCCGGAGGTAGGATACCGGGTTACCAGGAATATGCCCACGAAATGACACCGAAAGAATACATTGAAAAAGTTCAAAACCGTGAGCTCTTCGATCCTATTCTAACCTTTCAGATCTCCAATAATTTTCATGTAAAGAAAATCTTGAAAAACTACCTGCCCACCGATAATGAATCGAAAACCTATGCCACGCTTATTGAGTGGAATAATGTTTATTTTGAAGAATCGGAAAAGTTGATTGGTCTTAAAAAATCGGTGGTTCGAATAGGTCTGGTGCAATGGCAAATGCGACGGGTAGCTTCTATGGAGGCGCTGGTCGATCAGGCCGAATTCTTTATCGATGCTGTAAGTGGTTACAATGCCGATTTTGTGGTTTTTCCCGAATTGTTCAACGCCCCATTGATGGCTGATTATAACCACCTGGAGATGCCGGAGGCCATCCGGGAATTGTCCAATTATACCGATTCGTTAAGGAATAAATTTGTTGAATTTGCTATATCGTACAATATAAATATCATTGCCGGAAGCATGCCGGTTTATGAAGGCGATGAGAAGCTATTTAATGTGTCTTTTTTATGCCGGCGCGATGGTAGCTGGGACCAACAATATAAGCTTCATATTACACCCAATGAAATAGGCACCTGGGGATTTAGAGGAGGTGAAAAGGTTAAAGTGTTCGATACCGATAGTGGCAAAATAGGAATTCTTATTTGTTATGATGTTGAATTTCCCGAACTCTCACGCTTGATGGCCGACGAAGGCATGGAAATCCTGTTTGTACCCTTTTTAACCGATACCCAAAACGGTTACACCCGTGTTAGGCGGTGTGCCCAGTCGAGGGCTATCGAAAATGAATGTTATGTTGCCGTTGCCGGTGCGGTCGGTAATTTGCCCCGGGTAAGTAATATGGACATACAATATGCCCAATCGGCGGTCTTTTCTCCATCAGACTTTGCTTTTCCCACCAATGCTGTAGTAGCAGAAGCAACACCCAATAACGAAATGACCTTGATAGCCGATGTCAACCTCGACCTGTTAAAGGAGCTTCATACAAAAGGTAGTGCAATGAATTTGAAGGATAGACGTAAGGATATTTACGATTTGAAATGGAAACGATAATCCATGGATAGTCAACTGAAATTTATTAACTTAGCATTGCGAAAACCAAAAAATAAAGTGATATGAAGAAATTTGCGATGATTCTATCAGGTAGCGGAGTCTTTGATGGAGCCGAAATCCATGAATCAACCTTAACCATGCTGGCGATAAAACGTCAGGGAGCCGATTATGAAATTTTCGCGCCGGACATCACACAACACCATGTGGTCAATCACATCACCGGTGAGGAGATGGATGAGAAGCGTAATGTATTGATTGAAGCTGCCCGTATTGCACGGGGTGATATAAAAGAAATCGGGCAACTGGATGCCAATGATTTTGACGCCCTGATCATGCCCGGTGGATTTGGTGCAGCCAAAAATCTATCGACATTCGCTATCGATGGCGAAAATCTAAAAGTCAATCCCGGTGTGGAGAAAGCCGTTAAGGCATTCATCGATCAGAAGAAACCCGTGGGAGCGCTTTGTATCTCACCGGTAATTATTGGAAAGCTTTTGGGCGATGTTGAATTAACCATTGGTAGTGACCAGTCAACTGCTGAGGCCCTTCAAAAGATGGGCGCAACCCACAAGCAAACAACTCACGGGCAGGTGATCAGGGATTCGAAGTACAATGTATTCACTACCCCTTGCTATATGCTCGATGCCAATATCCTTCAGATCGAAGAAGGCGCCAATAACGTGGTAAAAGCCATGCTGGAAACGATGAAATAGGCCAAGAAAGAATTTCATTAAAAGCCGGTTGAGTTGCAACCGGCTTTTATTATCGATAAGATTTGATTACTGCATTACCTACCAGAAACATACTGCCAACAAAATCCCCACGCTGTTCAATAATCAATAAATTCCAGGGCCTTTTTAAGTATTTCATCATGATCGAAGGCCAGGGGAGGAACTTGGTCCACTTTAAACCATCCGGTAGAGCGGGCATCGGATGCTGCTTTAGCTTTTTGCTTTTCCTCCTCATCCACAAAGCCCGTGTAGGCTACCGAAATGGTTCGGTGACGGGGATCGCGGTTTAAGGTACCAAAGGTATAAAGTTGCTCAAGCTTGATTTTGCTTATCCCTGTTTCCTCTTTGAGCTCCCTGTATGCAGCAGTATCAAGCGATTCATCAATTTCAACAAATCCTCCCGGAAAAGCCCACTTGCCTTCAAAAGGGGGATTGTCGCGTTGTATAATCAAAATTTCGAGATTATTATCATTCGTCCGGTGAAATACAATGATATCGACCGTTACTACCGGGCGTGGATATTCATAAGTGTATGGCATAATTAATCCTTTTTACCTTCAACAACAATTACGATCTCACCTTTTATGGTATGTTCATTATAGTAATTGATCAATTCTTCGAGTGTGCCCCTTATGTTTTCCTCATGAATTTTGGTAAGCTCTCTCGAAACGCAAGCATAACGGTTTTCCCCCAGGTATTCGGCAAGCTGCCCCAGCGTTTTTAACAAGCGGTATGGCGCTTCATAAAATACCAGGGTGTATTCAGCATGTACCAGCTCCTTAAGCTTTTTAGTGCGACCTTTTTTATGCGGCAAAAATCCCTCAAAGCTGAATTTATCACACGGTATTCCCGAATTGACCAAAGCCGGAATAAAAGCAGTAGCACCGGGTAGTGTTTCCACATTGATTTCGTTTCGAATGCATTCTCTTACCAAAAGATAACCCGGATCGGAAATGCCCGGTGTGCCCGCATCGGTGACCAGGGCAAGGGTCTCATCATTCAGGAGCCGCTCAATTATCCCCTGAAGGATTTTATGCTCATTAAATTGATGAAAGGACGAAAGTTGGTTGGAGATGCTATAGTGTTGTAGCAAACGGGAGGTGATTCGGGTATCCTCCGCAAGTATTCCGTTAACTTCCGAAAGAATACGTACTGCCCGGTAGGTTATATCCTCGAGGTTTCCGATAGGAGTGGGGACCAGGTATAATTTGCCCATATAGGATTACAATTGTTCAATAAAATCAGTTAAAAGTCTAAATAAGCCTTCATAGCCTGTTAAAGGCAATTTACCGGGTTTATCGTAAATGTTGTGATATTCCCTGTAATCATCACCGCGGGTATAGATGAAAATAGCCGGAACTTCATTTTTATAAAAATGATAATGATCGCTGTTGGCCGCTTCACCACGGGCTTTTATTTCGGGGAGGTATTTGGCTGTATCGTTAATGGATGTGAGCATGTTAAATTCCTCCTTCTCCACTTTACCATTTACCACCGTAATACCGTCACCACCGGTGCCTACCATATCGAGGTTGATCATAAAACGGATACGTTTAAGGGGAACAAGCGGATGATCGGTAAAATATTTTGAACCAAGCAAACCAGCTTCTTCCGAAGCAAAGAATATGAACACGGTTGAATAATCGGGCTTGTTTTCCGGTTGGGCGTAGTATCTGGCCAGGTCAAGAGCCATAGCAGTTCCACTTCCGTTATCGTTTGCACCCGGAAAATATATGGAATTGCCCATTCTTCCCAGATGATCATAATGGGCTGTGATCACTACAAAATTAGACCAATACTTTTTACCGGGCACATAGCCCACCACATTTTTAACCGGGAAATTCTTATTGAACCGGGTTTTGACATTAATGCTCATCATTTCCGCTTCCTCAGGCCAGGATTCAGCCAAAAGATCGATTTGAACATGATCTTTCACTGTATGAGCTTTTGAGACATGCCAATATATATTCTTCTTAATAAGAATGTATCCCTTAGCCTTGCATTCATTTTTCGAAGCAATGGAATCGATAAGTTTCCTGTGCTTTTTACCGGCAGCCATACGGTTGATCATTATAAACTTACCCGCGTGATCTTTTTTGCAGAAATTGACCAGCTGAACACTATCGTCAAAAAACTCAACAGGTATAGAATCGATCTTAAAATTCCCGGAAATGGAAGGAGAATTGGAGGCGATCATATAATCAACAGCTGGTTTTAGTTCTTGGCCATTGATTGAAAGTTCGATTTTGCCGGGAAATGTATTTATGGGGATATGAAAAGGCTGGAAGAAATCCTGACCCAGTGGTGAGAGCTTCAACGACTGCAATTCGCTTTTCAAATAATCGGCTGCAAAATTGATCCCGTTATTAACATAGCCCCGGCCATGCATAGCAGGGGAGGAGAGGGTATCGATTTGTTTTTTTGCATATTCAGTATCCTGTGCCTGGAGCAGGGAACATTGAATAAGAATTGTAATGAGAAGAATTAATAGTTTATGCATAGGTCAATGATTTTAAGTGAATTTACGGCTTATAATCTGGTAGAATCGCTGATAGTTTGGATCATCGTCATCCCAATTGTACTCATCAGCAAGTTTGTTCAGGTAATTAAGCGCCTGTTTCCAATCATTGAAGGTGTTAAAACGGTTTAAGGCTTCATTATAGGTCTTGTTATCACCATTGAAAAGTTCACGCACAAATTGGTATTTATCGTTTATGCCAATAGCTGCTTTAAGGTCGGATAACGGATTTTTTTCCAGCTTGGAGGCTACCGTGCTTTTTTCATCCTTAGGGGATACTTTATCGTGAATGGTATTTTTCTCATCCGTATAACGATCGGCAATGGATTCCTTTTTGGACTCCTCCTTTATCTTTTCTTCACCGGAGGATTTTCTTTCTTTTTTTGTTCCGGGCGTATCCTGTTGTTCGTCTTCTTTCGGTTGAGCTTCAGGATTTTCTTCCAGGGGCTCACCTTCGAATTCAACCTTGGTAGTCACTTTCTTCTCCTCGCCGGGTTTTTCAGCTTCACTGGTAAATTGCACCCGGGGCTCGTCTTCAGCTAAGTGTTCGTTTTCTTCCTCCAGAGCGCGAAGTTTATCATAGAGGTTACGGACATTTTGCTTGAGAATATCAAGTTCGATTTGGGGTATTTTGTGTTTGTTAAGGTATATGGCCTTATACTGCTGGGTAATGGTATTCAATAAACGAGCTATTTCCTGCTTACTCTCCATAGTATGAAATTTATTTTCTAATGCTGTTCAAAAAACGATTTGGTTAACTTTGTATTACAAAAGTAATAATATTAAAGATCGAGGCCACGGGCATCATGTTTATAGAAAATCCTGTAAGTCAGAAACAAGGTAGAGGCTGGATAGAGGTTATCTGCGGATCCATGTTCTCCGGTAAGACTGAAGAGCTCATTCGTCGTCTTAAGCGGGCCCGGATTGCCGGCCAGAAAACCGAAATATTTAAACCCAATATCGATACCCGTTATGACGAAATACGGGTAGTATCGCATGATGAAAAATTCATAGAATCGACACCCGTTCAAACTTCGGAGCAAATTTTGTTTTATGCCACCGATTATGATGTGGTTGGTATTGATGAAGCGCAGTTTTTCGATGAAGAATTAACGGACATTTGTAATCAACTTGCCGATAGCGGGATTCGGGTTATTGTAGCCGGGCTGGATATGGATTATAAGGGAAAGCCCTTTGGCCCGATGCCCAAGCTCATTGCAACAGCCGAGTATGTTACAAAAGTGCATGCCATATGCGTCCGCTGTGGAAATCTGGCCCAATATTCTTACCGTAAAATAGAAAATGAGCAATTAGTCGTATTGGGCGAGCAGAATGAGTATGCCCCGCTATGCCGGAAATGTTACAACGAAGCACAAAAAGCAGCAAAATAATGCCAAGGGGTCACCGGGCCTAAATAAGAAACCATTGGTCAACACGTTAATATTGTGTTTATTTTATTAATATTGCGCTAAAATTAACCAAATAAAAATTAAAGCAGGTAATTTATGTTATTCAGAGTTAAAACAATCGTATTGGTTGCTATTATGACTGTTGCAGTTGCAGGTTGCAAACAACAGGGCAGCACTAATGGTGAATCGAAAAAAGTGAAGATCAAAACCGATTATGGTAATATGATCGTAAAGTTGCATGATGAAACCCCAAAGCATAGCGAAAATTTTGTAAAACTGGCAAAGGAAGGTTATTACGACAGTACGTTATTTCACCGCGTTATTGACGGGTTCATGATACAGGGTGGCGATCCTGATTCAAAGGGTGCTGCTCCAGGTCAGCAACTTGGTGAAGGTGGCCCAGGGTATAAGCTTGAAGCTGAACTCAAAGAAGGTTTATTCCACAAAAAAGGTGCTATAGCTGCTGCCCGTCAGGGTGATCAGATGAATCCTGAAAAGAAATCATCAGGATCGCAGTTCTACATCGTGGATGGTAAAACGTATACCGATGAAGAGTTGAATAAGGTTGAAGAGCAGATGAACCTGAAAAAAAAGCAGCAACTTTTTATGGATATGATCCAAAATGAGGGTAATCAGCATATCCAGCAACGCTTACAAAAATATCGTCAAAATCAAAACCGCGAAGCGTTTCAATCACTCGTTGACTCAATTGAGCCCGTACTGGAGAAGCGTCTTCAGGAGAAAGGAAAATTCACATTTACCGAAGAGCAGCGCAAAGCCTACAAAAATGTTGGCGGTGCTCCCCATCTCGATGGAAATTATACGGTTTTTGGGCAGGTGGTTGAAGGCCTGAATGTGATCGACTCAATAGCAACGGTTGAAACCGATCGTATGGATAGACCGAAAGAAGATATTATGATCAAGATGGAAGTAGTTGATTAAAAATTACTGAAGAATACTTGTTACGATGAAAGAGAGAATTGATCAGATAAGACGTGAAATTGAAAATTACCAACCTGAAAATAAGGAACAGGTCGAAGAGTTCAGAATTAAATACCTGAGTAAGAAAGGTATCATTCCCCAGCTTTTCACCGAATTTAAAAACGTTCCTAAGGAGGAACGCAAGGAATTGGGAAAGCTGATGAATGAGCTTAAAAATGATGCTCAGCAAAAGTTTAATGACCTCAAAGCTAGTTTTGAAGCTGCTGAGAAAAAGGATCAGCAGAAGCAAGATTTGACCTTACCGGCCTATTTTCAGGAAGTGGGAGCCAGGCACCCGATCAATATTCTTAGAAATGAGATCACCGAAATTTTTAAAAGCATCGGTTTCCAGGTTAATGAAGGGCCCGAGATCGAGGATGACTGGCATAATTTTACGGCGCTCAATTTTCCCCCGGAGCACCCGGCCCGCGATATGCAGGATACTTTTTTTGTCGATAGCGGAAGCAAAGTGGCAAAAGAATCTGATCAAATCGCCCTGAGAACGCATACATCTTCGGTGCAGATTAGGGTAATGGAAAATCAGAAGCCGCCTATACGAAGTATTTTTCCCGGGAGGGTATATCGCAATGAAGCTATCTCAGCCCGTGCTCATTGCATGTTCCACCAAGTAGAAGGGCTTTATGTTGATAAAGGTGTGAGTTTTGCCGATTTGAAACAAACCATGCTCTATTTTTCCAAGGAAATGTTTGGAAAGGATACGCGTTTGAGGTTCCGCCCTTCGTATTTTCCATTTACAGAGCCTTCGGCCGAACTCGATATTTCATGCTTTATATGCGGAGGCAAAGGCTGCAATATCTGCAAATATACCGGTTTTGTTGAAATTCTGGGATGTGGTATGGTCGACCCCAATGTATTGGAAAACTGCGGTATCGATAGCAAGAAATACGCAGGGTTTGCTTTTGGCATGGGTATAGAGCGAATAGGGTTGTTAAAATACCAGATAAACGACTTACGGTTGTTTTTTGAAAATGATATGAGATTTCTAAAGCAATTTGAATCAGCCGTTTAAACAACTCAGTGCGAATTTTAAAGCCACTATTCGAGATTAATCGTATAGTGGCTTCTTTATTTATTCCTTATTCACATGCAGGGTCAGTTATTATTCTTTTTGCCGGTGTATATAAATATGTAATGAAGCTGAACCCATACCGCCCCCCTCAAAGAGAAACTTCATAGAATAGTTGCCCAAAATATAAAGCGGAAACTGAGCCGAATAAGTTTCATTGATCTGCCCGGTATCATCATACCTTGCTTCATAAACTAAATAAAGCCTACCCGCAAAATTTTCCTGCCCTGTTGTGTCTACCGCATGAAAAACCTGTGTGGCCCGCTCAGGATCTACTTCGCTGGTGATCGTATACACTTCATAAACCAGGTTACTGTCGATGGTTTTAATATATTCCGTTCTATTTGGACTTAGACGGATATGAACGGTATCGATTATCTCGTAATCGGAAAGATCGGGTTTTTCAACTTGATGTGTTTGATTATTCCTGGGCTTCTGGCATCCAAGCACCCCGATTATTATAACTAATGCCAGACCCGGAACCAAGTACCTGATCATAAGCAAGAATGTTTAGGTAAAAATAATCAAAATCCCATCCTATAAGATTTTAAGTATCGGATACTTATCAACATAAAGACGTTGATATGTTCCAAGTCATAAATATATCGAAATTTTGATAAAATACGGGGTAGTAAACTGAAATTATTTAATTGGAACCATTCTATTAAAAAGTTAAGCAATGGAGAAAACGAATGTTCTTTTGACTTTTATAACCATCTTATCCCTTAATTATTCTGGTCATGATAGTCAATGGGCTTCCGGGAAACATCCAAGTGAAAAAATCTCTATGTATAAAAATGCTAAGCCCTATACTAAGGTGGCGGTGGTTTGCCCGGGAGATTCAGGTGGACGACATTGATCATCAATTGAAACGGGTAAAAGAAATGGGCTTTGGAGGAGTGGAGATAGCATGGATTTTTCATGTGAAATGTCGATTTAGAAAAGGTATTTCAATTATATTTTAATATATTTATACGACTAAACATTGAAATATTGATACATCATGAAAAAAATCGGAAATTATAGAGCAATAATAATAATGGCTTTATTTTTAGTTAACTCAAGCATAGCATATTCCCAGGTAGATCAAGTTAAATACGAAAGGTTAGATCAAATAAAGAAGAAATATTCTTCCATTTTTAGTAATAAATCTGCCTCAATAGAATTTAACCATGTAGAAATAAGTAACCTTGATAATGGAGAGATAATTAAGGGAGTGGAAGTTTTTGTGTACTCTTCAAAAACTGAGATAGTAGGTTCGTCACTGGCCTTTGCTAATCTAGGGAATATTTGGGGATCATCAGTAGGAGTTACAACCAATAATATAAATAAAGAAGGTTATATCTTTCTTACTGCAAATAATTTACAGCAAATTCAAGGATTCATAAATAAAGCAATTGCAGCTACCGGGCAACAGCAGGATAATTATATACTCTATAAGCTAACATTAAATGAAAAGCTTGAATTAGGTATGTATTATGATCCCGAATCGAACGAAATGGACCTCCCACAAAATGAAAAATGGAAGTTTTATGTAACGATTAATACGGCAACCTATACAGGAGATTATGATGAAGGTATTGAGTTATTGCGAAAATTAAACTCATACCGCAAAGCGATTTTGAAGTTATGAGCGCGTAGCAATTGAACTTCTAATCGAATTTATTAAAGATTAAAAACAAAAAGGCTGCGAACCATTCACAGCCTTCAGTTTTTGAGGTCTCGGGCGGACTCGAACCGCCGTCGGAGGTTTTGCAGACCCCTGCCTAGCCACTCGGCCACGAGACCCTATTACAATGCAAAAGTAATTTATTTAGCAAAAAAACAAACGCATCTGGCCGATATTTATTTTCATGGCTGTATGTCTTTGGTAGAAAGTGTTACGCAAACCTTTTGCACCTTACCCCCCATAGTCGGATTGAGCTTGCATATCTTGATCTTGGCATCAAAAATATCCGGAAAAGCACCAAGAACTTTATTCAGGCAACGATGTGCTACATGCTCAAGCAAATATGATTTTTGTTCCATTTCTTTTTTAATGATACGGTAAACTGCCGCGTAGTTTACCGTTTTTGAAAGCTCATCGGACTCCTCTGCTTTTGAGGTATCGGCCGTGAGATGGAAATCAACAATAAATTTCGTCCCAATGATCTGCTCTTCCTTAAAATGACCATGATGGGAGAAAAACTCCATTCCTTCGATAGAAATTAATGACATATATAGTTCTTTTGAGTGTGCAAATATAGAAAATGAAAAAACTGAAAATGCGTTCATTAAACTTCATTTTGAAAATTGTATTTTTGCATGCTTCCAAAAAGTAAATAAATAGGTTATGAGTGAAGAAGAACACAAAAAAGGGCGGAATTTTATTGAAGCCATTGTTGAAAAAGATATTTCGGAAAATAACAATGATGGGCGCGTGCACACACGATTTCCCCCGGAACCCAATGGCTACCTTCATATAGGCCATGCCAAGTCGATATGCCTGAATTTCGGATTAACCGAAAAATATGGGGGAAAAACCAACTTACGATTCGATGATACCAATCCTACCAAGGAAGAGATGGAATATATCGAATCAATTAAAGAAGATGTTTCGTGGCTGGGATTCGACTGGGAAGATCGTGAATATTATGCCTCCGATTACTTTGAACAGCTATATCAATGGGCCGAATTGCTGATAAAGGAAGGGAAAGCCTACGTTGATGATCAAAGTGTGGAAGAAATTGCAGCAACGCGAGGTACACCAACCCGTCCCGGTAAGATAAGCCCATATCGTGAACGCTCGATAGAGGAAAATCTTGATCTGTTTAGACGCATGAAGGCTGGAGAATTTGAAAACGGTGCGAGAGTTTTGCGGGCCAAAATTGATATGGCTTCCCCGAATATGCATTTGCGCGATCCCATCATGTACCGGATTCTTCATGCTTATCACCAGCGAACAAAAAATGAATGGTGCATCTACCCAATGTATGACTACGCTCACGGCCAATCGGATTACATAGAAACCATAACCCATTCCATTTGCACGCTTGAATTCGAAGTTCACCGGCCATTATATGACTGGTTTCTCGATCAGATAGCTACCGGCGATTATCGACCCAAACAGATCGAATTTGCCCGGCTCAATCTGAGCTATACCGTAATGAGTAAACGAAGATTGATGGAACTGGTAAAGGAAGGCTATGTGGATGGTTGGGATGATCCCCGCATGCCAACCATATCAGGACTGCGCAGAAGAGGGTTTACACCGGAGTCAATCCGGAATTTCTCCGAAAAAGTCGGTGTTGCAAAACGTGATAATGTGATCGATGTAGCATTGCTGGAACACAGTGTTAGAGAAGATTTGAATAAAAAAGCACAACGGGTAATGGGCGTTCTCGATCCCTTAAAAATAGTGATTGAGAATTATCCCCATGATGTAACCGAAGAACTGGAAACCATCAATAACCCCGAAGATGAAAGTATGGGTTACCGCAAGATACCTTTTTCAAGGGAGATCTATATTGATAGAAATGATTTTATGGAAGATCCTCCCCGAAAATTTTTCCGCTTGTCACCAGGTAAAGAAGTACGGCTTAAGAGTGCCTATATCATAAAATGCGAAGATATTGTTAAAGATCATCAGGGAAATATTACTGAGCTTAAATGCTCTTACGATCCTGAAACAAAAAGTGGCGCAAGCCAAAGCAACCGCAAAGTAAAAGGCACCTTGCATTGGGTATCAGCGCCACATGCTATAAATGCTGAAGTAAGGCTATATGACCGCCTGTTTAATGATGAAGATCCTGCTGGATACAAAGACCATGATTTCAAGGAATTCTTTAATGAAAAGTCGCTCAATATTCTAAAAGAATGTAAGTTGGAACCAAGCTTAAAGGATGCTATACCAGAAGATCGTTTCCAGTTTCAAAGGATTGGATATTTTTGTGTTGATCGATACTCCACAAGCGAAAAATTGATTTTTAACCGGACCGTTACTTTGAGAGATACCTGGGCAAAAATCAGCCAGAAGAAATAGATAATATTTAGGCGAAGCCGGCGTTGGATACAACCGGAAATTAATAAAAGCTGCACGCACGCCTTGGATATAAGTGCAGCAATTTTGCCCGATGGTGTAATTGGCAACACGTCTGATTCTGGATCAGAAGAGTCCAGGTTCGAACCCTGGTCGGGCAACGAAGTGGCTAATTTAGGAAAAGCCGCCAATGAAAAAGTAAACAGTTCATATCAGAAAACGTATTACCAATTATTGAATTGACAAAAAACATCCTTACAAGGAATGGAAGGCAGTGGGGGAGGCAAACAACCAGACAATAAGGAAAGCCAAATGCCAACCAATTGAAAATAATTGATTAATCACGGGAAATATGATTAATTCCATATTCCATACGCTTTAATACTTCCTCTTTTCCCAGGATCTCAGCCGTGTGAAACATGCTGGGGCCTTTATTACCGCCTACAATGGTTAAACGGAAAGCATTCATAATTTGCCCCATTCCCAAATCTTTTTCGGCGAGGAAATCCTTGGTAGCTTCCTCAATATTTTCAGCTGTAAAATCAGAAGGGTCAATTTGCCTGAATTGCTCCAAAAGCTCAGAAAGTAAACCAGGCGTGTGCTCTTTCCATTTTTTCTTAACCACCTTAGGATCATATTCCGTTGGTGCTATGAACATAAACGAGATCTCATCCCAGATTTCCCGGACAAAATTCACACGTTCTTTAACCAGGCTTACAGCTTTTTCAACAAAATGGATATTTGCTGAAATACCTTTCTCATCAAGAGATGTCATAAATCGTTCGGCTATTTCACGATCACTTTTCCTGATCAGGTATTGATGATTAAACCAGCGAGCTTTGTCAGGATCAAAGCGAGAACCCGACTTTCCAACGCGCTCAAGAGAAAAATCTTTGATCAGTTCATCAAGTGTGTAAAGTTCTTTTTCAGTTCCCGGGTTCCAGCCAAGGAAAGCAAGGATGTTGATAAAAGCTTCGGGAAAGTAACCCGAATCCCGATAACCCATATATTCTTCACCGGTTTTAGGATCTTTCCATTTTAAGGGGAATACAGGAAAGCCGAGACGATCGCCGTCGCGTTTACTCAATTTTCCCGCCCCGTCGGGCTTGAGCAATAAGGGGAGATGGGCAAAAGCAGGAGCTTTCCAATCAAGAAATTTATACAATAAAACGTGTAATGGTGCTGAAGGAAGCCACTCCTCACCCCTGATCACGTGGGTGATTTCCATCAAATGATCATCAACAATATTGGCCAAGTGATAAGTAGGCATACCGTCAGCCTTATAAAGCACTTTATCATCCATTTCTTTGGTATGAACTGAGATGTGGCCACGTATAAGATCGGTAAGTTCTACGGTATCATCTTCGGGAATTTTGATACGGATCACATAAGGCTCCCCCTTTTCGAGCATTGATTGAACTTCATCATTTGAAAGTGTTATAGAATTGCGAAGTTCTTTCCGGGCAGTTTGGTTATATATAAAAGTCTTTCCTTGTGATTCATATTCCGATCGGAGTACATCCAGTTCTTGTTGGGTATCGAAAGCATAATAGGCATGCCCTTTTTCAACAAGTTTATCGGCGTAGCGGCGATACAAATGCTTTCGTTCCGACTGGTGATAGGGGCCAAAATCACCGCCTTTACGCAAGCTTTCATCAAATTCAATACCGCACCAATCCAATGAGTTCAGAATATAATCTTCAGCACTATCTACATAACGGGTTTGATCGGTATCTTCAATACGCAGGATACAACTACCATTATGCTTACGGGCAAATAAATAGTTATACAAAGCTGTTCTTACGCCACCAATATGAAGCGGCCCTGTTGGACTAGGTGCAAAACGCACACGTACATTGTTATTCATAATATTCAATATTTTGAAGATGCAAAGATATAAAATAGAACAAGGATTACTTTTGCAGAGGATGAGTTGATTGGGTAAATAGTTGTTTATTGAAGTTTAATTCTACTAAATTTGTCTGTTATTACATGTTTGTGTTTAATTTAGAGCTATGAAGAAATATACACCTAAATACCGAACCTTTAGAATATTTTCATTGGCCTTAGTGCTTTATGTTATGATGGTACTTCCAATTGTAATTTTTTTGGTATTAAAGATGTCACCCAAAATTATAGAAACACGCGGTGATAGATTTATTAGTATAGAAAGACAAAAGAACACAGTCCCAAAGGACACAACCAACGCAGCAGCCGATGAAGGTAACTTTGTTGATATACAGGACAACTATAATGATAAAACCGGGGAGACCGGAACAAGGGTGGAGGTAAATCCATTCAACCGCACCATACTATTGATGATCAGGTTTGTTATACTGTTAACCTTCTTCCTGGGATTTCTGGTTAACGTACCGTTTAAAATCAGGTTTAAGCGACTAAGAAAGAACAAGCGAATTCCGGAATGGATAAATAAATATACACGTAAAACTCTCTTACACACACCGCTTCTTAATGCAGGAATATTACTGATAACATTTTCGATCATGCACTTTTTTATGATTGATGCTATTTTGCAGGACCAATCCTTTACTGATGAAATTGAAAAAAAGCTGTTTGAATATTATTTCTACATATCGCTTGTTGCTTCATTGCTGGTAATACTTTTCGTTTATTTCTGGCAAAAGCACCTGGTACATATCCGTTACATTGAAAATATTTTTGATCCGATGGAACTACGCCAAAGAATATTCGGGTATAGCCGGGGATTTATTAAAAACCGGTTATGGATCTCAAGTGCCATGACCACTCTGTTACCACTTTTAATTGTAACCGTGTATCTTTTAATCAGTTTAACGCCTGTTAGCACGCTCGATACGGTAGAGGATCCTCAAAAACAAGTGTTGTTAGGTGAATATTACAAGATGATTAAGGTTATATCCGATGAAGGCGATGTCAACATCGATTCATTGTATTATGTAAATGCTTTTGATAATCTACTCATGTTCTTCGGGATCATCAGTGGTATTGTTATCTCGTTGATATACATCCTGTTTTTTGTTCGCTGGACTACCGCCGATATTGTTAATCCGGTTAGGGAGCTAATGTTTCACATGAAACAAACCGGCGCGGGAAAAATGAATAATTATGCTATTGTGAGGACCAATGACGAAATTGGCAACCTGAGTGAAGGTTACAATAAAATGACCACTCAGATCAGGGAATATATTGATAAGATATCCCGGATGAATGAGGCCTATTACCGGTTTGTGCCACGGCAGTTCCTTGAATACCTGGGAAAGGATTCAGTTGAACAAATCGACCTTGGCGACCAGGTGCAAAAAGAAATGACCGTACTGTTTACCGATATCAGAAATTTTACCGAGATATCGGAAGAAATGACGCCCAGGGAAAACTTTAACTTTATAAACCGCTATCTGGGATATATGGAACCGGTCATATCACGTAACAAGGGGTTTATCGATAAGTTTATAGGTGATTCGATTATGGCTTTATTTAGTGAGAATCCGGAAGATGCTATAGACGCTGGGATAGAGATGCGTAAAACACTTGTAAAATTTAATGAAGAACGTAAACGCGATGGTAACGATGCTATCGACAGTGGTATTGGAATTCACACCGGTAATTTGATGCTTGGAGTCGTAGGCGGCAAAGGCAGGATGGATGGAACGGTGATTTCCGATGCCGTTAATCTAAGCTCCAGGCTGGAAGGTTTAACCAAAGTATATGGAACATCAATAATTATTAGTGAAGATACGTTAATAAAGATTAAGGATCCTGCTAAGTATAACTATCGTTTTCTGGATGTTACCAAAGTTAAAGGTAAAAAACAGGAGGTATACATCTTTGAAATCTATGACGGCGATAGTCCTGAGATGATTGAAAAGAAAAAAAGTACTAAAGAACTTTATTCAAAGGCGATGGACCTGTATAAGGGGAAAAAATTCAAGGAAGCCCTGAAAATATTTAGGGATATTAATGAACAAAATCCTGATGATAAAGTGATTAATGTATATATAAATCGATGCCGGCAAATTATAGGAGAACGCGAATTTCATCGTTAATAACATATGTAATAAGTTACATGTTATCTGAATCAAATTAAGGAAAAGGAATTTATGACAGATCGAACAGACATATTACTCCATAAGCTAGACCAATTCATACGTAAGTATTACAAAAACCAGTTGATCAAAGGTTCGATACTTTCTGGGGCATTGCTGGTATTGGCTTTTGTGTTATTAACAATAAGCGAATACTTTGGTTATTTTGCGTCAGAAATACGCACCGTGATGTTTTTTGTTTTTATTGGCCTAAGCTTTATCATATTAACCAACTATATTTTTATCCCAATTGCCGGGTTTTTAAAAATAGGGAAACACATCAATCACGAGCAGGCTTCACGTATCATTGGAGAACATTTCCCTGATGTTAAAGACCACCTGTTAAACACCTTGCAATTAAAAGAGCTGAGCAGATCGGACCGTTCGGCCCTGTTAATAGCGAGCATAAATCAACGTACTGAAGAATTGCGCCCTGTTCCCTTTACGAATGCAATTAATTTCAAAGCTAACAAAAAGTATATTAAATACCTGGTAGTGCCCATGAGCATTCTTGGTATCATGATTCTTGCATCACCCACAAGCGTTACCGAACCTACTAAGCGCTTAATCAAATATAATGAGCATTTCGAAAAGCCCTTACCGTATGAAATTAAACTCAAGAATACTAATCTTGAAGTTATTCAACAGGAAGATTTTGTCATAGAAGTTGAAGCAGATGGTGAGGAAATCCCTAAAGATCTTTATGTGGAGACAAGGGATGGTAAATTCAGAATGAATAATCATAAGCCGGGAAGCTATTCACACAAGATAAAAAACGTTCAAAAGGATATCACGTTCCGGATTCGTAATCATCAATATGAATCAAAAACCTATAAAGTTAGGGTGCTCCCCAAGCCAACTATTTTAAGTTTTAATATACAGCTCGATTATCCAAAATATACCGGGCGTAAGGATGAAACTATCGAGAACAAAGGGGATATGATTGTTCCTGAAGGAACCAAAGCTACCTGGAATTTCTTTACCCGCGACACCGAAACCATATTTTTCAGGGCTGGTAAGGATGCCTCACGTATTAGCTCAAAAGGCTCAAATAAGTTTTCGGTAAAGCGAACATTGGGATCAAACACCTCTTATGTAGTAAAAAGCAAGAATCAATACCTCGAAAGCAAAGACTCGCTGGTATATTCGATAAGCATTGTTAAAGATAATTATCCCCAAATTGAAGTAAAGGAATATAGAGATTCCACACAGAACAGGAGGCTTTATTTTGATGGGTTTATAGAAGACGATTACGGCTTTACTGATCTGAAATTTTTTCGTAAAAAAGAGGACGAAAAGAAATACAGTAGCACGGATATTAAACTTGGGGGAGCATCCGTAAAAGAACAATTTTTCCATTTCATCGATTTAAAAAGCGTGGAACTAAAGCCCGGAGAAACCCTGGAATACTTCTTCAAAGTATGGGATAATGATCAGGTAAATGGGTATAAATCGGCCAAAACACCCATTTTGAGTTATCGCGCACCAACCGAAAAAGAGATAGAACGGGAAAGCGAAAAACAACGGGAAAAGATCGAATCGGATTTGGAGAAAACCATTAAAGACGTTGAAAACCTGAATAAGGAAATTGATGATATTCGGGAGAAATTAATCAATAAAGAAGAGCTGAACTGGGAAGATAAAAAGAACATAAAAGACCTGCTGAATAAACGGGAAAATTTAAGCCAAAAACTGAAGGAACTTTCTGAATTGAACAAGGAAAAGTTTAAAAAGGAATCTCGCTTCAATGAGCAAGAACAAAGGATAATGGAAAAGCAAAGACAACTGGAGGAGTTGTTCGATAAAGTTCTTGATGAAGAGATGAAGGAAAAAATGAAGGAGCTTCAGCGGATGATCGATAGTTTGAATAAAGATCAGATGCAGGAGAAAATGGATGAATTAAAGTTTGATAATGAAGAATTGGAGAAGCAACTGGATAGGAACCTGGAGTTATTTAAACAATTTGAATTTGAAAAGAAACTCGAAGAGAGTATCAAGGATTTAAAAGAGCTGGCCAAAAAACAAAAAGAACTTAAAAAGAAGACAGAGGAAGGTAAATCGGAAAAGGATTCATTAAGATCAGCCCAGGATAGCTTAAATAAGGAGTTTGGAGATTATCAGAAGGATCTTGAGGAGCTGGAGAAAATGAACGATGATTTACAATATCCAAACAATTTTAAACGGGATAAGAATAAAGAAGAGGCCATAGATCAGGAGATGCGGAACAGTTCTCAGGAGCTGCAAGAGGGAAATATGGAGAATGCTGAACAATCGCAGCAAAATGCCGCTGAGATGATGGAACAAATGCAGCAGATGATGTCGTCCATGCAACAATCCATGATGATGCAAGGTATGACAGAAGACATGCGAAATTTAAGGCAGCAGCTCGAAAATATTGTTCAGCTCTCGTTTGATCAGGAGAACCTTATTGATAAATTAAAATCAACATCTAGTAACGATCCCAAATACCTCGATATCATTGATAAACAAAATGAAATAAGTGATGAGCTTGCCAAAGTGAAAGACTCTTTATATGCACTGAGTAAACGGCAGGTGATGATAGAGCCATTTATAAATAAACAAATTTCCAATATTGAGCGTGATTATGATAAAGTTCTGGATGCCCTACAAAATCGACGAGTAAGCACTGCAAGAAGCAAGCAACAATACGTAATGTCATCATTAAACAAGCTGGCACTTTTCATGAGTGAGATGATGAATAGAATGCAACAACAAATGTCGATGATGAGTCAGGGACAGGGAAACCAAAGTTGTCCAACACCCGGAATGGGTAAGCCATCAATGAAATCAATCCGTCAGATGCAGCAGCAATTGAATCAACAGATGCAGCAGATGAAGGAAGGATTAAAAAAGGGAAAGTCGCCGGGTGGTCAAAACATGAGCAAACAACTGGCCAAAATGTCTGCCCAGCAAGAACAAATTCGCCGGATGATGGAAAAATATAAAGAGCAACTTAAGGAAGAAGGCAAAGGATATGGTGGGAATATGGATAAAGCCATTAAAGATATGGAGGAAACAGAAACAGACTTGGTCAATCGCATGATTACTAATGAAACCCTTAAACGTCAGAAGGAAATATTAACCAGGTTATTGAAATCAGAAAAGGCCGAACGACAAAGAGAGAAAGAAAAAAGAAGGAAATCGGTGGAAGCAGAGGAATATGAGATATCAACACCTCCTGAATTAAAGCAATTTGAAGCAGAGCAACGCAATGAAACAGAAATGCTCCGAACCGTTCCGCCTAAACTCAAGGCCTTTTACAAAAGTAAAGTGAACACTTATTTTTACAATTTCAACGGCAAAGACAATCGGAATGAGTAATATTCAATTTCACTATATAAACAGGAAACCTACCATAAATGAGAAAGACTGTTCAAATTGGATTACTTTGGTGGCCAACGAGGAAGGAAGTGAAATAAATGAAGTCAATTTCGTGTTTTGTAGTGATGACTATTTATTAGATATAAACAAAGACCATTTAAACAGGAATTATTATACCGATGTCATAAGTTTTTACTACAATGATGAGCCTGGTGAAATTTATGGCGATGTTTTCATTAGTGTCGACAGGGTTGAGGAAAATGCCAGGAGATACGTGGTGAAAATGAAGGATGAGATGGATCGGATAATAGTTCATGGTATTTTACATTTGATAGGCTACGGTGATACATCGGAAGCAGAAAAAGCGTTAATGACCGAACGCGAAAATCTGTATTTAGGATTAAGGAAATAGATGTTTCACGTGAAACAATTTTGAAATTATGTTACCAGTATATGATGTAATAGTAGTTGGTGGCGGTCATTCGGGGAGCGAAGCCGCTGCGGCAGCAGCCAATTTAGGATCAAAAACCTTGTTGGTTACAATGAATTTGGCAAATATTGCCCAAATGTCATGTAATCCTGCAATGGGAGGTATTGCAAAAGGACAAATCGTAAGGGAAATAGATGCGTTGGGAGGATATTCAGGGATTGTTACCGATAAAACCATGATTCAATTCAGGATGCTCAACCGCTCAAAGGGTCCTGCTATGTGGAGCCCCCGTGCGCAAAGCGACCGTATGTTGTTTTCATGGGAATGGAGATTGACGCTTGAGAAATTGCCCAATTTGGATTTTTGGCAGGATATGGTTACCCGTATTATAGTTGAGGAGAATAAAGTAACCGGGGTTAAAACAGCTATGGGTCAAGAAATAAAAGCTAAGTCGGTAATATTGACTAATGG
>JAIPAP010000149.1 GCA_021740045.1 Bacteroidales bacterium | reverse complement strand
GATTTTGAGGAATATGCCGAAGAAGTATTTGATGAATCTATTTTTGTAAGCCAGGAAAGTGTGAACAAATTCCTGGATAAGCCAAAAGCCAAAAAGCTCGAAAGAGATCCTGCTTTTACGGCTATGGAAGCAATGATGAAGTATAACGGGGAAATAGGGCAGGTTTATCAACAAAGCCAGATGCAGCTGAAAAGTGCCCGCCGCTTGTTCATACAGGCCCTGCGCAAGATGAACCCCGACAAACACTATTACCCCGATGCCAATTCCACCATGCGTTTTACATACGGTGAAGTAGGCGGCTACAAAGCCCGCGATGCGGTTTATTACCGCTATCAAACTACCCTCGAAGGGGTAATGGATAAGAAAGACCCCACCGATCTCGAATTCCATGTTCCCGATAAACTGGAAGAACTCTATAAAGCTAAGGATTATGGTCGCTACGGTGAGAACGGCGAGATGGTGGTTGCTTTCCTCACGGATAACGACATCACCGGTGGAAACTCAGGAAGCCCCGTATTAAACGGTGACGGCGAACTCATAGGCATTGCTTTTGACGGCAACTGGGAAGCCATGAGCGGCGATATTGCCTTTGAACCGCGTGTTCAACGTACCATTAGCGTCGACATTCGCTATGTACTTTTTGTGATCGACAAATTCGCCGGCGCTCAAAACTTGATTGATGAATTGACTATTGCAAATTAACGGTTATAATTGAAATACTGACTCATGCTCCCCATCGGCAATGGTGGGGGGCTTTTTTATTTCAGTATTTCAAAAAATCCCTACCTGCTTATCAATTCTTTTCGCCGAAGGCCCAAAAATATAATCATTAATAACCACCTTTCATAACCTGGGTTTGATGATTGATAGACTCTTCATGTATGCTCTTGAACACATGGGTTAAAAAATCAGCGCTCAATCCGTTTTGTTCTCCCTGGGTTATATTTTTGGTCATGATTTGATTCCAACGGTCTTGTTGCAGAATGGTGATATTGTGAAGCTTTTTATATTTCCCTATGGTTTGTGCCACCAGCATTCGCTCCGATAATAATGCAATCAGGTCCTGATCATACTTATCGATCTTAGCCCTTAATTCTTCGATGGAATGCAAAAAGACTTCATCAAGTGACTGGGCCTTGCGCAATACCAGCTTATTAAGCATATCGCCAAGCTGTTCTGGGGTAATTTGCTGCCTGGCATCACTCCAGGCTTTATCAGGATCGACATGACTTTCAATAAATAACCCATCGTAATTGAGGTCGAGAGCTTTTTGGCACAAATCAAAAATCAGCTCCCTCTTCCCGGCAATATGACTGGGATCGTTGATCAATGGCAAGTCAGGGAATTGTCGTTTCAGATCCACGGGGAGTTGCCATTCAGGTTGGTTCCTGAAGCGGTTCTTGGTATAGCTTGAGAATCCCCGGTGTATGGCGGCAATTTTCCTGATACCGGCTTTATAGATGCGTTCAATGGCTCCCATCCAAAGTCCCAGGTCGGGATTAATAGGATTTTTGATCATGACAGCCACATCACGTCCGTGAAGTGCGTCGGCAATTTCCTGAACCAGAAAGGGGTTGGCACTGGTGCGGGCACCAATCCACAATACATCAATACTATTTTTAAGCACCTGGTTAACATGTGCGGCACTGGCCACCTCCGTAGCTACTTTCATGGAAGTTTCTTCTTTAACGCGCTTAAGCCAAGGGAGGCCAATATCTCCCACCCCTTCAAAAGCGCCGGGTCGGGTGCGGGGTTTCCATATTCCGGCCCGAAAAATACGAACATTAAGCTTGTCGAGTGCCAAAGCCGCTTGCATCACCTGTTCCTCGGTTTCGGCACTGCAAGGTCCTGCAAAAACAGCCGGACATTCCGATTCAGGGATACCCCATTCAGTTAAAGTTGCAAAGTTCATTTTCATGATATTCAGATTTTTATTTTATTACTTTATTTATTTTGTTTGATTTATGAATCAATGCCGCTAATGCCTCATAATTGTTACCGGCAATAGCATCCCTGAATTGTTTCAGGTGCATTGCATAGTTATCGAGCACATCCAGTATGTTATCTTTATTAAGCTGAAAAACCGGACTCCACATTGAAGCAGCGCTTTTTGCCAACCGTACTGTGGAGTCGAAACCTCCGCTGGCCAGGGTAAAAATATGCTGATCGCTTTTTTCCTTCTCCAGTACTGTGTTTGCCAGGGTAAAAGAGGTGATGTGTGAAATGTGGGAAACATAAGCTGCATGCCGGTCATGATCGGCTGCTTCCATTTCGGTTAAATGCATCCCCAGGTACCGGAAAAACCACTTTCCCAGGGCTACAACTTTCTCATCGGTATTTTCCGTATCGCAAAAAATACAGGCTTTATCATTGAAGAGGCCGATCTTGGCTGCACCGGGGCCCGAATATTCCGTGCCGGCCATAGGATGAGCCGCCAAATATCGACCTCTGCGTGGATGCCCGCTTACAGCTTGAACCAGCGGTTTTTTTACCGAACATACATCCATCACAGCCTGATGGCTGGCATTATCCAGCACCTTAGGTAATAATTCAAGGGTTACATCAGGCGGTGTGCACACTATAATCAAATCGCTCTGGTTGATAGCCTCTTCCAGTTTCTCAATTCTACTAACAAGCCCCAAAGCCTGTGCTTTATCAATATGTATTTCATTACTTTCAACACCTATAATCTCAATCGATGGTTTGTAAGCATGTAATTCCATTGCAATGGAGCCACCTATCAGGCCCATGCCAATTACTGCAATGCTATTGGGTATTTTCAAATCGTTCATGCCATTTGTTTTATGATGTTTTGGATTCGTTGTTTTGCCTTTTCCAGTTGTGTTTGATGTACGCTGATGGAAAGGCGTATGTATTTTTCTCCGTTATTTCCAAATATAAAACCCGGCGCCACAAATACACCGGCATTATAAAGCAGGAAATCACTCATTTCAACCGACGAAGTAAACTCCACGGGAATTCTACCCCAAAGGAACATTCCGGACTGTTGTCTTTCAAATTTACAGCCCAGCATATCCAAAATATGGGAACCGGTTTCGGCACATTGCTCATACCGTTCATTAAGCTGCCGGTACCACCATTCACCCAGCTTAAGGGCCTCTTCGGCCGCGCACTGCATAGGCGAAAAGCTGCCTGTATTCATATTGCTTTTAACCTTCATTACAGCTTGTACAAAATCGCGTTTTCCAGCTATAAAACCCATTCGCCAACCAGCCATGTTATGGGATTTACTGAGGGAATGAAGTTCCAGGGCCACCTCTTTTGCTCCCGGAATTCTGAAAATGCTTAGCGGATGGCGGTTGCGCACGAATGCATAAGGATTGTCATGTACCAGCAGGATACGATGTCTTTTTGTAAAGTCGATCAGTTTTGCAAGAACCGCTTCGCAGGCCAGGGCGCCGCTGGGCATATGCGGGTAATTGATCCACATGAGCTTGATGGAATGCTTTCCGGCAAGGTGTTCCAATTCATCAAAATCAGGTAACCACTGATTTTCACTATATAAATTGTAGCTCAACACCTTTGCCTGTAGCATTTTTGCTGCTGCACGGTAAGCAGGGTACCCGGGGTCGGGCACGAGCACTACATCTCCTTCATTTAAAAAAGCCATGGATAATTGCATAATGGCTTCACGTGAACCCATAGATGTAATTACTTCTTCTTTTGGATCAAGGGTAACACCGAAAAGCCGTTTCATCCAATGACCAAATGCCGTCCTTAAACTATCACTTCCCTTGTACCCCTGGTAACCATGCTCATTTTCTTTCAATGCATTTTTCCGTAGTGCCTCAATCACCTGCCCGGCAGGAGGATCAGCAGGATTGCCGATGCCCAGATTGATCACATCTTTTCCGGCTTGCTGCATGGAGCGTATTTCCGCCAGCTTTTGTGCAAAATAGTAGGGTTGCATTTGTGCAATCCGGTTAGCTGTATTTACTTCCATCTTATTTTGTTGATTTTAACCGGTTGCAAGGCAAGAAAAAAATCCCGGCTTGCAACCGGGATTTTACATTCAATGTATTTATGACACACACAAATATCCCGGTTATTATCGGTAGCGATAATAGTACCAGTAGGTGTGATATTTATGTATGTTAATCATCTCCATTTTTGTCCATAAAAAAACCCCATCCACTTTAGGACGGGGTTCAAACTGCTTAAGCCAATATTATTAGCACAAAACTCCCCCGCCCGGTTTTAACCGGTAATAGTTATAATAATATGTACGGGTATTTTCGCTCATTTTCTTTAATTTTCTAGTACAAAAATAATCATTCATTAGTTAACACCAAATAATTGCTAAAAATTTTTACTTATCAGATTGAGAAAAAACCAGAAAAGAGCATAACCTCAAACCACCCTGTTCAAAATCTCCATAAGCTTATCCTTCTTTATCGGTTTGGCTATATACTCATCGCATCCGGCTTCCAGTGCCTTTTCACGGTCGCCTTCGAGGGCATAGGCAGTTTGGGCGATGATAGCCACATCTGTATTGAATTCCCTGATCTTGCGGGTAGCTTCGTAGCCATCCATGCCAGACATCTTAATATCCATAAGAATAATATGGATATCCTGATGCGCCCTGCAAATATTTATAGCCTCTTCGCCAGTTTCGGCATGATGGAGAGTTTTGCTTACATCTTTCAAAATGGTGCTCAGATAATAATCAGAAGCTTTCTCATCTTCCACAATCAGCACATTCAGGTCCTGAAGATTTTGCTTCTCTTCATCACGAGTGATTTCATCGTCTGAGGTTTTATTGGCATCTGTTACAGGATTATAGGGAATGGTAAAATAAAAGGTTGAGCCCTTCCCTTCTTCCGATTCAAGCCATATATTTCCTCCCAGCATATCAAGGTAGGCCTTGGCAATAGAAAGGCCCAGCCCGGAGCCTTCATAGGGTTTTGCAATCGTCAGATCGGCTTGGACAAAGCGATCGAAAACCAACTTTTGTTGTTTTTCGGGAATACCGATGCCGGTATCGCTTACATAAAATTCCATTTGATCCTCATTCAACTGATACCCGAATTCAATGCTGCCTTCATCGGTGTATTTTATGGCATTCCTTAAAAGGTTGGTAAGAATGGCATAAAGCTTTTCCTTATCTGTTTTGATAATGGCCTTATCATCCGGTAACGGACTCTTGTAGTCCAGCTTAATGCCTCTTGAACTGGTATCGGGCTTAAAGAAGGTGTGCAGGTATTTAAGTTGCTCGTTAACATTTGTTTCGGTAAGGGCAAGTTCCATTTGCCCGGCTTCAACCTTCGAAATGTTCACCAGGTCATTAATGGTGCTTAGCATACGTTTTCCGCTTTTCTCAATTACAGCTACGTATTCCTGTTGCTCCTCACCCGAAAGGTTGGGTTCTCTGAGCAATTCAGCAAAGCCCAGTATTCCGTTCATGGGTGTACGGATCTCATGACTCATATTAGCGAGAAATGCCGATTTAAGCCGGTCACTTTCCTCTGCCTTCTCTTTAGCCTTCACAAGTTCTTCTTCTGCATGCTTGCGCTCGGTGATATCGTGATTGATGGAAAGTGAAGCTTGTTTACCCTTGTATTCAATGGGGGTAACCACCACTTCAGTCCAGTATTCAGTCCCGTCTTTTTTCTGCTTCAATTCAACATTGGTGAGCTTTTCACCCTGTATGAGCTTGTGATTCCATTCTTTAAAGTTTATGCCTGAATGCGATTGGTCAGAAAGATCGGTTACGATGTTCATCCCGATCAACTCCTCACGGGAATAACCGGTTTGTTGCTCAGCAGCAGGGTTAGCTTCCAGTATTTTTCCTATTTCTTCTCCTTCCAGTAAGGTAACAAAAACCGCATCGCCCAAGTCTTCAAACAAACGCTTAAATCTTTCCTCACTCATCCGCGCTTCTTTTTCTGCTTCCTTGCGGGTGCTGATCTCTTTTTGAGCCTGTTCAAACAACCTGGCCTTATGCCATCCCGAGCCAACCAAGCGGGCGAAGGATTCCACTATGGGCTTATCATATTCTGACAGCGTTTCCGACATTATGTTATAAACACCCACTACTTCATCTTTTACAATTAAAGGACTAAGGATCATCCGGGGCATGTTGAGCATGTTTACAATTTGCCGTGCAAAGGGCTTTGCTTTCTTGGGTAAAACCCGCTGTATTCCTTCTATATGGTCTTTATTATCAACAAAGGATGTTTTCTTGCTTACGACAGCCTGGTTGTATTCTTCAAATCGATCAATATCCATCACAAAATCTTCATGCCGGATGCCGGTAATCTTTTCCATTCTACTCAAGACTTTATTTTCAAAGCTCAGATATACCGGTTTCAGTCCTTTTCTATCTCCGGTAAGCACAAATATCATTGAACCGAATCCCATTTCTTTCAACTTTCCCGCAACAACCTCAAACACTCCATGCCGGGTAGTGGCTTTTTCCATCTCCATGGCTGCGGCATTGAGTGTCTGCATCAATTCCTCTTTTCGCTTTTCTTTAGTGATATCCTTGATCACACCCACAATCCCGGTAATATTCCCGTTATGATCACTCAATGGGAAATAGCTTTCATTGGTCCAACCTTGCCTGTCATTCTTTAACGTATAATTCAACTCCTCATTCCTGACAGGAATTCCTTTCATAGCCCTTTCCATAGCGCGTTTAATGTCATTTTTCAGAAATGGAAATTCTTCCCAGGGCACCTTCCCCAATGCATTATCCCTTGGTATTTTTGCGATATCTTCCATACCCTTGTTCCAGTAAGTATATTGGAAGTGGCTATTTAGTATGACCACGCCATCCTGCATGGCTTCCAGCACGTAATTATTCATCTGATCCGGGTTGATTGGCAAGTCTTGCCGGGGCGTTGAAGCATCAAGCCAACCGCCCGGTGTAGTGGTTCTCCCAGGTAAAACATCTTTGATCTTTAAAATTTGTTCTTTTAGTTTTTTGGCAGATTTCATATAGTCGTTCCCGGACAGCCCTACCCCTAATCAATGCTATCCGGTTAGTACCCCTCTCGATTTTTGGTTTTTACATCATTACCTTTATAGGTGAAAACTAATT